>NZ_JACFYJ010000069.1:0-43472 GCF_037126505.1 Paraburkholderia bengalensis | reverse complement strand
CGCCGACGCCACCGGCACGCCCGGCGCGGTGGCGCCCGACGCCCCGGAAGCCGCAGTCGCCTGCGCCTGGGCCGTCAGTTGCTTCGCGCCCTGCTTGCCTACCACGTCCGCCGACGATTTGCGCGACGCTCCTTCCTGCTGCCTGATCGCTTCGCCGATGGGGATTGGCTGGCCGAGCGTATCGACGACGGCCTGCATCTCGATCTTCTTCTGCTGGTCGGAAAGCGCGATAGTGCCTTTGTTCAACGCGATGTCGTGCAGGTCGAGCTTCCACTCCGACGGCCTCGCCGACGACTTCAGCTTGAACGTCCAGTTATTGCGCCCGTCGAGCAGCCGTTCGAGATCCACGGACGGATTCACGACATTGATCGTCGGAATCACGATGTCGTGCGTGATCAGCGGCAGCACCTTGACCTGAAAATTGATTTCGTCGAGCGTGGCGAAGTGCTTCTGCTTCGTCCAGTCGGGATTCGCGACCGTGACGTTTTGCGCGGAGAAACGCGGCCACGGCACCCACGCGCGCCAGCCCGTCTCGCCGACGGAATGCCGCCAGCCCACCTTCAGATCGCCTTCGATTGCGAACGGACGCCCGATCGCCTCGCTGACCTTGTCGTTCACGTAGGGCCGCGCGCGATTCCAGTCGAACGTCACAACGAACACCGCCAGCGCCGTGATCAGAATCAGCAGCACGACTACCAGCCACGCGAGAACCTTCCCTATCGATTTGCCGACCGACCCGCTTGCCGAATGCAGCACAGCCATGAGTGCTCCGGAGAAAATACCTGCCTCGATAGTCAGGCGAGCATGCACTGTGCCCGCGTCTGAGCCTCTCCACGCCTCTCTCCACGCCCTCTACGGCTTCGCTATGATGATGCGCTGCGACGAACATCCATTCTTATGCCCCACGACACGAACATGACAGACCGGCCCCTCGTCGATGCCACCGACATCGTGCGGCGCGACGCAACGCGCGGACAAACGCTGCTGCACGCCACGCGCATCGCGATCCGCGCCGGCGAGCGCATCTCGATCACAGGTCCGTCGGGCTCGGGCAAGAGCGTGTTCATGCGCGCACTTGCGCTGCTCGATCCGCTCGATGGCGGCGAGGTGCGATGGCGCGGCAAGCGCATCGCGCGCGCGGCCATTCCTCGCTACCGCCGCCATGTCGCCTATATCCGCCAGCGGCCCGCGCTGCTCGACGGCACCGTCGAAGACAATTTGCGCTATCCGTACACGCTGCGCGCGTATCGCGACGTGCGCTTCGACCGCGCGCAAGCGGCAGCGCTCGCGTCGCAGGCAGGACGCGCCGCCGACTTTCTCGAGCGGCGCGCGAGCGAGCTGTCAGGCGGCGAAGCGCAGATCGCCGCGCTCATCCGCGTGCTGCAGCTCGCGCCCGACGTGCTGCTGCTCGACGAGCCGACGGCCTCGCTCGACCCCGAATCGGCGCTGGCGATCGAAGGTCTCGTGCGCGCGTGGTTCGACGCCGCGCCGCATGCGCGTGCGTGGCTGTGGGTCTCGCACGATCTCGCGCAGGCGGCGCGCGTCTCCAGCCGTCATCTGACGATGCGCGCGGGCGTGCTCGACGACACGCCGCCAGGCGCGCTCACTCCCGCCACGGAGGCCCGCTCATGACCTTGCAGAATCTCAGTCTGTGGGACGTCGCGCTCGCGGCGCTCCTGATCGTCGTGAACGGCGCGGTGTCGCTGCTGCTCAAGCTCGATCTCGAACGCAAGCTCGCGTGGGCGGCCGTGCGCACGGTCGTCCAGCTGCTCGCGATCGGCTATGTGCTCGCGTGGGTCTTCGCGTACGACCGCTGGTACGTGGTGCTGCCGTTGATGATCTTGATGACGCTGATCGCGGGCTTTGCGGGCGCGGGACGCGGCACGCTCACCTATGCCGGGCAGCGCGCGGACAGCATCCTGTCGATCTGGGCGAGCGCGTGGCTCGTCGCGGCCGTCGGCCTGTTCGCGGTGATCCGCATCCGGCCGTGGTACGAGCCGCAATATGCGATCCCCATTCTCGGCATGATTCTCGGCAATACGCTGACGGGCGTGTCGCTCGGCATCGAGCGAATGACGGAGGAACTGACGGCGCGGCGCGACCGCGTCGACATGGCGCTCGCGCTCGGCGCGACGCGCTGGGAAGCGGCACAGGGCCCCGCGCGCCAGGCCGTGCGTGCGGGCATGATTCCGACGCTCAACCAGATGGCCGTGGTCGGCGTCGTCAGCCTGCCGGGGATGATGACGGGCCAGGTGCTCGCCGGGCAATCGCCGCTGCAGGCCGTGCGCTACCAGATCGTCATCATGTTCCTGATTGCCGCGTCGTCTGCGCTCGGGACGGTGGGCGCGGTGCTGCTGACATATCGGCGGCTGTTTTCGCCGGAGCACCGGTTTCTCGCCTCGCGGCTCATCGAGCGCGGCTCGGGCCGCGGCTAGCTGCTCAACCTGTCGTGCCCGTCGAGTCGGCGCTCGCGCAACTCGCCGCGGTGCGCCGGCGTGATGTCGCATGTGCCGGCCCAACTGTTGACGCATGTGCGCCGAACGCAGGCAGATATGCCGCAATTCCGGCCTCGCACGCGGCGCGCGCGTCAGCCCGCCCCGTCACGCCGCACGAAATACGCGACAAGCATGCGCTCAGCGCGCGCACTACCGCTTCGCCGATACCGACACCTGCGAGCCGTCCGACAGCGTCAGCGTCTTGACGCTGCCGTTGGTCGGCATCGTAAAGCGCAGCACCTGGCTCACGCTTGCGTAGTTCGGGCACTTGAGCGACTTGCCGTCTTTCGACACCGCTTTTGTGCCCTTTGGTGTTTGCGCCTGGAAGTTCATCTGCACGGTCGCGGTGCCGTCTTTCGCGACGACGGGCGCGAATCGGATCTGAGTCTGGCGGATCATGGCGCCGTTTGCATCGAGTGGCAGCGACGACAGGTCGGGACAGTCGGCATCGGCCGCGACGGGGCCGCCAGGCGGCACGGTCTTCCACGTGAAGTCGTCGGACTCGCCGGAGCGGATCGTGCGCGTTTCCTGCGAATTGCCGAACTGCTTCGACGTGACCTTGACGGTATAGCGGATCGGGCCGTCCGTGGCTGCCTGCGACGTCACGGTGATGGGCGTCGCCGCGCGCGCGGGCGTGGCCCACGCGGCGAGCGCGAGCGTTGCGCATGCGAGAGAAGCAACAACAGAAACGGCGGGAAGTTTGACGCTGATGCTCATACTGTCACCTCGTTGTTGTGCTGCCGCGCGGCCATGCATTTGCGATCGCGCCGATGGGCGCGCAGCGGTTTTTTTGCATGATGCAGGTGAAGTCTAACGCCAGTGTGTGTTGTCGTTGTGTTTATGGCTTGGTGAAGGCATGCGCGTTTACGCCTAGGCGGCGTGAGCGGTGATGGTTTTTCGTCCGGCAGCGCGAGGCTTTTGTCCCGCTTTGCGGCGCGGGCGGTTGAGTGCTCACCTCAAATGCGCATTGCATCCGCGCTGCGAGTGCGCGGCGCACCGCTGCCCGGATGCAAGTGCAACGAGAAAACCCCAGAAGCGCCTGCGTCGGGAGCCGCGGCCGCGCATGCGTGCGTAAAGTTAGACACGCACGGCGAGCCTCGCGCCGCAGGCACTCGACCATCAAAATCCCGTCAGCACCAGCTTGCCGATCGCGCGCCCCTCTTCGAGCAGCCGATGCGCGCGACGCAGATTCTCCGCATTGATCTTGCCGAGATTCTCGCCGACCGTCGTGCGCAAGACCCCCGCGTCGATCAGACGCGCGACCTCCGTCAGCAGTTTGTGCTGCTCGATCATGTCGGGCGTACCGAACATCGAGCGCGTGAACATGAATTCCCAATGGAACGCCGCGCTCTTCGCCTTCAGCAGTTCGACAGGTACAGGCTTTTCGTTCTCGACGATCGTCGCAATGCCGCCCTGCGGCTTGATGACGGCGGCGGCCGCCGGAAAGTGCCGGTCGGTGTCGTTGAAGATCAGCACGTAATCGACCTGCTCGAAGCCCAGCGCCTTCAGCTGCGCGGGCATGTCGCCGAAATGGTCGACGATATGATCCGCGCCGAGGTCCTTCGCCCACTTCGCCGAGGCGGGGCGCGAGGCCGTCGCGATCACCGTCAGCTTCGCCAGTTGCTTCGCGAGCTGGATGCCGACCGAGCCGACACCGCCTGCGCCGCCGACGATCAGCACCGACTTGCCCGCGTCCTCGCCCTGCGGCGACACGCCAAGGCGCGCGAACAGCGCTTCCCACGCAGTGATCGCCGTGAGCGGCAGCGCGGCCGCGTGCGTGAAATCGAGCGACGCCGGCTTGCGGCCGACGATCCGCTCGTCGACGAGATGAAACTCGCTGTTCGCGCCGGGCCGCGTGATGCTGCCCGCATAGAACACGGGGTCCCCCGCCTTGAAGAGCGTCACGTCGGGACCGACGGCCTCGACGGTGCCCGCGGCGTCCCAGCCCAGCACGCGCGGCGTCTTTTCGACGGTGTCCTTCGGCGCGCGCACCTTGTAGTCGACGGGGTTCACGGAAATCGCTTCGACCTTCACGAGGATGTCGTGACCGGTCGGCTGTGGCTTGTCGATCTCGATATCGACGAGCGAATCGGGGTTGTCGATAGGGAGATAACGGGTCAGGCCGATGGCTTTCATGATGGCTCCTTGATTCGCGAAAAGTCTGCAATGGGATTCGGAAACGGTCGGCAGGTTTGCCGTTCGCGGGCTGGTCCTTCCAAGACGCCGCGCCGATCGCGTTGACTGAACTGTAGAAAATTCTTTACCCTCTGAAAACAATCCAAATGACTGAAACATCTTCTGGATTTTCCGAATAATCGCGCGTTGTCCGCAAACTCGTCCGCAAACCCGTCCGAAATCCGTCAATGAGCCAGCTTCTCTCCCCTTCCGCCGACGAGCGCGATCGTCTCGACCTGCTCGACGTGTCGCTGTTCGTGCGTGCCGCACTGCTGGCGAACGTGTCGGCGGCGGGACGCGAGTTCGGGCTGTCGCCCGCCGTCGCGAGCGCGCGCATCGCCAATCTCGAACGGCTGCTCGGCGCGCGGCTGCTGCACCGCACGACGCGCCGCGTCAGTCTCACGCAGGAGGGCGAGGTCTTCATGGCCCGCGCCGAGACACTGCTCGATGCGGCGGCCGCGGCGCGCGCGTCGGTCGGGCGCGGCCAGGCGGAGCCGCAGGGACGGCTGCGCGTGTCGATGCCGTCGTCGTTCGGACGACAGCATGTGTCGCCTGTGATCGCGCAGTTTTTGCGCCGCTATCCGGGCGTGAGCGTCGATCTGCGGCTCACCGACAAGATCGTCGATCTCGTCGATGCCGGCGTCGACGTCGGCATCCGGCTCGGCGCGCTGAAGGATTCCTCGCTGGTCGCGCGGCGGCTCGCGACGAACCGGCGCGTGATCTGCTGCGCGCCGTCGTATCTCGCCGAACGCGGTGCGCCGCATCATCCGTCCGATCTCGCGCAGCACGAATGCGTGATCCTCGCCGATCAGCGCGACTGGTCGTTCGTTACACCGGCCGGGCCGCTTTCCGTGCGCGTCGGCGGCCGGCTCGCAACGGACAATGGCGAAGTGATCCGCGACGCGCTGCTGGCGGGTTTCGGCATTGCGTTGAAATCGACGTGGGACGTCGCGCCCTATCTGCGCAGCGGCGAACTGGTGAGCGTGCTCGATTCGTATCCGCTCGCGGAAACGGTCGCGATCTGGGCGGTGTATCCGTCGCGCGCGTTCGTGCCGCCGAAGACCGTCGCGTTCATCGACTTTCTCGCCGCGCACTTCGGTGATCCGCCGTATTGGGACCATCGGGACGCCGCGCGCGGCGACGCATCGCGCTGACACGTCAAGCCGCGCTATAGGTTTATTCGTGTTCGTCGCCGGAATCGTCGGAATTGCGGTTGACGTTCGCGTCATTCTGCGTGCGGGCCTGATAGTCGCCGCCGCCGCGCCGGTCGGTGTCTTCGAGACCGCGTTCGAGATCGCGATGCGCCTGCTTGCCCACACCGCGCGGCGCGTGCTCGTCCTGCGACCCCGTGCTCTGGTCGGCCTCATGCGGCAACGGCGCGGCCTGCTCGCCGAACGGGCGCTTGCGCACGTTGGATTGATCGTCGCCTTGCGGGCGTGAGCCCTGTTGTTCGTGCTCGTCGCCCGTTGCGTGCTGCTGTGACGTTTTCATGCTCATCTCCCTGATGGGAAAGCGCTCGCGCCCTCCCGTTGAGTGTGCGCGTTGAGTTTGCGCCTTGAGTTGCGCCGATTGGCGCCGTTCAATCGTGCTCCGCTGTAGCGAGCCTGCGCTGCATCGCAGCCGTGATGCGCTGCTTGGTCTTTGCGTAATCGGCCCACGGATCGTTTGTCAGCGAGTCGAGCCGTTCGTGTACGTTCGAGATGTTCCATTGATCGCCGGCCGTGGTGTTGGGCACTTCGTCCCAATCGAGCGGCACCGACACGCCGAGCCCCGGCCGCGCGCGTAGCGAATACGCGCAGACGGTGCTCGAACCCCGGTTGTTGCGCAGATAGTCGACGAAAATCTTGCCCTTGCGGTTCTGCGCGCCCATCTTGGCCGCGAAGTGCTTCGGCAGCGCCGTCGCCATATGCTGCGCGACGGCCTGGGAGAACGCCTTGACCTCGTCCCAGCCGAGCTGCTTCGCAATCGGCACGACGACATGAAAGCCCTTGCCGCCGCTCGTCTTGCAGAACGACTTGAGCCCGAGTTCGTCGAGCAGTTCGCGCGTCAGTTGCGCCGCCTCGACCATCCGCTTCCAGCCGAGCGCCGGATCGGGATCGAGATCGAACACCATGCGGTCGGGCTTCTCGATGTTCGCGGCCACCGCGTTCCATGTGTGCAGTTCGATCGTGCCCATCTGCGCCGCGCCGACGAGCGCCGCCTGGCTTTCGATCGTCAGCAGCGGCGGATGGTCCGGGTCCAGCCCCGGATGCTGCGTGATGTTCGGAATCGCCAGCTTCTGGCTGTGCTTCTGGAAGAACAGTTCGCCGCCGATGTCTTCGGGTGCCCGCACGAGCGCAACCGGACGGTCTTTCAGATACGGCAGCATCCACGGCGCAACCGATGCGTAGTACTCGGCAAGCGCGATCTTTTGCACACCCGTGCTCTTGTCGATCACGCGATCGGGATGCGAGATGCGCACGCCCGCGACCGTCGCGGTTCCCGCCTTGCCGGCAGACTTCGCCGACGTTTTCGCCGGCGCTCTCTCCGGCGCTTGAACTGCGCCCGCCGCGCCTCGTGCCGCGCGTTTTGTCGCGGCCTTTGCCGGTGCGGCGTCTGGCACGTCCGCCGCCTTCGACGCGCGCTTTTTCGCCGCCGACGGTTTCGCTTTCGCCTGCTCGGCGCCCGGCTCCCGCGCTAGCTCCTGTGTCATCTGTTGCACGTCGGCTCCTTTGCGTGGTGTTTCGTGGACGATCTGCTTCGGGGACTTGTCGTTGCGCAAGCCGACGAACGACGCCTGCCGCACGATGCCGTCGCTCGTCCATTCCGCGAAATTGCATTCGGCGACGAGTTCCGGCTTCACCCAGTGCACGCGCGTGCGGCTGCGCTCGCGCGGCTCGCTCGCGAACGGCATCGTTGCCGATTCGCGCGCGTCGAGCTCCTTGCGGATCGCGCGCAGCCTGGCCGCGTCGAAGCCCGTGCCGACGCGCCCCGCGTACTGCAGCGCGCCCTTCGTGTCGTACACGCCGAGCAGCAGCGCCCCGAAGGCTTCGCGGCTGCCGGCGGGCTCCGTAAAGCCGCCGATCACGAATTCCTGGCGGCGCCTGCACTTGAGCTTGATCCATGCGGGCGAGCGGCCCGACACGTAGAGACTGTCGCGCCGTTTGCCGATGATGCCTTCGAGGTTCATGTCGCATGCGCTTTTGAGCAGGTCGTCGGCGGCGAAGCCGAAGTCGGCGGAAAAACGCAGCGTGTCGTCGGCGGCCGTTTCGAGCAGCGCATGCAGGATCGCGCGGCGCTGTTCAAGCGGCACGCCGCGCAGGTCGTAGCCGTTCAGATAGGGCAGATCGAACAGATAGAGCGTGATGTCCTGCGGGCGGTTCGCGTCGAACGCGTTTTGGAGCGCCTGGAAGTCCGGTACGCCATGGCTGTCGAGCACGACGGCCTCGCCGTCGAGCCACGCGCTGTCGACGGCGATGCGCGCAATCGCCTGCACCTGTTGCCGGAATTTCGCGGTCCAGTCGTTGCCCGCGCGCGTGAAGATTTTCACGGGCGGCTTTGCCTCATGGTCGATGCGCGCCAGCACGCGATAGCCGTCGAACTTGATCTCGTAGAGCCAGTTGTCGCCGCCGGGCGCGCTGTCGACGAGCGTGGCGAGTTGCGGCTTCAGCGTCTCGGGCAAGGCCGCTGCCACCGCGCCTTCTATCGACGGATGAGCGGCCAGCTCGCGCAACGATTCCGCGTTGCGCGTCGCGACGATGTCGGGACGGTCGGCGGGCGTGCCTTTTGCCTTGCGCGACGCGGCGGCTTTCGTCGCCTTGATCGACGTGTTGGCGCGTTCTTCCTTCGTCGTTCCCTTCATCGTTCCCTTCGCCGCAGCAGACTTGCCCGCGCCGTTGTCGCGCGCGCCCGGCGCATCGGACAACACGCTGCCCTGCCGCGCTTCGAGCACGTCGAAATCGGCTTCGCTGCGGGCGTCGTCGTCGCGTTCCTTGATGAGGAGCCACTGCTCTTTGTCGCCGCTGCCGCGCATGTGGCTGCGCACGAGCGTCCAGCCGCCGTGCAGCTTCTCGCCGTTCAGCTGGAACTTGAGCTTGCCCGCCGCGTACGCTTCGCGCGCGCCCGCTTCGCCGCCTGCGGGCTCCCACGTGCCGCGATCCCAGACGATCACCGAGCCCGCGCCATAGTTGCCCTCCGGAATCTCGCCTTCGAACGAGCCATATTCGAGGGGATGATCTTCGACGTGCACGGCAAGCCGTTTGACGGACGGATCGAGGCTCGGCCCCTTAGGCACGGCCCATGACTTGAGCGTGCCGTCAAGCTCGAGCCGAAAGTCGTAGTGCAGGCGCCGGGCGTCGTGTTCCTGGATCACGAACGACAGGCCGTCACGCGCCGCGCCCTTGCGCGGCACGCGCTTCGCGCCCGAGGTGGTGGTTGCGCGCCTGGTGCGCGCGGCGATGCCCGACGGCTCCGGCGTATCGTCGAAGCGGCGTTTGCGGTGATAGGTCTCGAGCTTGTCCGTCATATGCGCTTCCCGCTTCAAGGCTTCACGTCCTGGGCGGCGATGGCGTCGCGATCACGCGGCTCGCCGCTTGCGCGCGGCCGTGGCCGTGCTCTTGCGGGCCGTCGTCTTCGCGCGACGCGTGGTCTTCTTTGCAGCCGCGCGCGGCTTCGCCGGCGCTTTGTCGTCGGCGTGATCCGCGTCGTCCGCGTCGGCTTCGGCTGCTTCGGCTGCTTCGTTCTCCGTCGCACGCGCGGCGCCCTTGCTCTTGCCGCCGCGTCCGAGGCTGCGCTTGAGCAGGTCCGACAAGTCGAGGATATCCGCCGATGGCTGCGCTTCGCGCGGCGTTTCGATATCCATCACCTCTTCCGTCTTGCCCGCGCGCACCTTCTTGTCGACGAGGGCGAGGATGTCGTCGCGGAACGTGTCCTTGTATTCGGACGGGTCCCACTTGCCGCTCATGTCGTCGATCAGCTTTTTCGCCATCTCCAGCTCGCGCGGCGTCACGCCCGCCTTCTTCGCGTCTTCGTCGGGGAGCTTGAATTCGTCGAACGGGCGCACTTCGTCGTCCCAGCGCAGCGTGTTCAGCGCGAGCATCGGCCCGACGGGAATCAGCGCCGCCAGATGCTGCTTGTTGTGCATCACGACGTTCGCAATGCCGATCTTGCCCGACGATTTCATCGCGTCGCGCAGCAGCGCGTAGACCTTCTCGCCCTTGCGATCGGGCGTCAGGTAGTACGGCGTGTCGAGATAGAGGAACGGAATCTCGGGCGCTTCGACGAACGCGATGATGTCGACCGTTTGCGTCGATTCGGGATTGGCCGCCCGAATCTCTTCGTCCGTCAGCACGACGTACTTGTCCTTCTCGTACTCGTAGCCGCGCACGATGTTGTCCCGCGTCACTTCCTTGCCCGTGCGCTTGTTGATCTGCCGATAGCCGATGGGATCGATCGTGCGCCTGTCGAGCAGGTTGAAGCCCACTTTCTCCGATTTCGTGGCGGGATACAGTTGCACAGGCACATGGACGAGACCGAAGCTGATTGCGCCTTTCCAGATCATATGAGCCATCGCACGCTCCCGAAGTTGAATGCCATGCGAAGCAGCAAGCGTGCCCAGTGTCGCCCGGGCGCGCGCCTGTCTGCCTGTTTCCGCGAATCGCGTTCGGATCGAGCGCGCGCAGCGCGGCGGCCGCTGTGCGCCGCTGTAAGTCTTGCCTTCAGCAGGAAAAAGCTACGGACGCCGATTCAACGTGCGACGTGCGTGCGCATCATGTCCGCGTGGCCGGGGCCAGATGCGTCGGACAGCTGCGTCAGGTCGCCACCGTGCATGGCACGGCCGCGTAGCCGCGAAAGCGCACGCGTCCGCCGCGCGTCGGCTCGCCGCTGATCCTGTACGACGGGAAGCGCCGCACGAAACGCCCGATCGCGATCCGCGCCTCCAGACGCGCAAGCGACAGTCCCGCGCATTGGTGTATGCCGAAGCCGAACGCGAGATGCCGGTTCGGCGTGCGCCGGATGTCGAAGCGGTCGGGGTCCGCGAACTGCTCGGGGTCGCGGTTCGCGGCGCCGATGCACAGCGTCACGGGCGTGCCGCGCGCAACGGGCACGCCGCCGATCTCCGTGTCCAGCATCGTCATCCGGTTGCCGAGCTGATTCGAGCTTTCGAAGCGCAGGCATTCCTCGACCGCGCTTTCGATCAGTTCCGGCTCGCGCAGCAGCGCGTCGCGTTCGCCCGTCCACACGCTCAACGTGACGAGGCCGTTGCCGATCAGGTTCGTGGTCGTTTCGTGGCCTGCATTCAGGATGAAGATGCAGTTCTGCAGCAACTCGACTTCCGATAGCTGCTCACCGCCCGCCTCGCCCTGGATCAGACGGGTAAGCACGTCGTGCTGCGGGTCGCCAGGCGCTGCGCGGCGCCTCGCGACGAGATCCTTCAGATACGCGACGAACTCTGTCACGGCGCGATTGCCGCGTTCGTGCTGCTGCGGCGTGAGCGAGGGTTCGAGCGCGCCGAGGATCGCGAGCGACCAGTCGCGCAACGGCTCGCGTTCGTCGTGCGGCACGTCGAGCAGGTTGCCGATCACCTCGACGGGGATCGCTGCCGCGAAGTCGCCGATCAGATCGATCTCGCCGCGCGCGGCCGCCCGGTCGAGCAGTCCATCGACGAGCCGCACCAGGCCGTCCTCCATCGCGGCGATCGCGCGCGCCGTCAGCGCGCCAGCGATCAGCTTGCGCACGCGCGTGTGCAGCGGCGGATCATTGAACACGAGGCTCGTCGTGTGATGCTCGAACAGCGGCGTCGCGCCGTACTTGGGCGCGAACTCGACTTTCTTGTCCGAGCTGAAGGTCTTCGGATCGCGATAGACGGCCTGAACGTCGCGAAAACGCGTCAGAAACAGCGAGCCGTCAGGCATGCGCTTGATGGGCTCATGCGCGCGCAAAGCGTGGTAGACGGGATACGGGTCGGCGTGAAACGATGCATCGAGATGCCGCAGATCGAAAAGTCGGGCGATGTCGGCGCTGCTTTGCGTCGCGTGGGACGAGGTCATCGGTGTCTCCGTGTTGTCTTCGCCGCTCATGCGGCTGCTTGTTGTGGCTGCTTGTTGTGGCTGCTTATGCAGCGGCTCGTTGTGACTGCTTGCCGTGCGGCTGCCGGTTTCGAGACGCCAGTATGAACCATGACGCTGCGCGCGTGCAGCGTCCCGCCGCGCCCGCGCGATGCGTGCGAATGCATCGCGCGGGCATCGCTTGCTTCAATCGATACGAACGCTACTTGCCGGGAAACGGCGCGAACGCCTGGCTGCAATCGACGGGCGCGACGTTCGCAGCCGCCGCCAGCGTGACAGACACGCCGCTGCCCACCTGCGACGGCAAAGACGTGCCGCCCGGCCCGATCGCGAACTGCGTGTCGGCTCCTTTCAGGCTAAGCGGCGCGGCGTCGGCGACGACATTGTTCAGCGAGATCAGCAGCAGATTCGCGACGGGCGGATTCGGCACGCCCGTCGTCCTCGCCGACCACCCGGCAGCGAGCAGGACGGGACTGGCCGAATTGAAGCCCTGGAACGTGTACCCCGACGCATTGACGATGCGCACGCCATCGAGTGCGATGCCCTGGAAGTTCGGATGGAGGCCGGCGCTCGTCGTCGGGCTGTAGTACGGAAAGAAGGTCAGCGCGTCCGACGCGAGCGCAGGAGTGGGATCGGACGTGCGGATGCAGACGTTCGTGTACCGGATGTTCGACACCAGCCCGCCGCGGCTCCAGTCGGACTTGATGCGCAAGCCGTTGTCCGCGCCGTTGATCGACAGCTGGTAGACGTTCACGTTGCTCACGCTCGGATACACGCCGCCGACGGGCGTCACGTCGGCATTCGCCACGCCGTTGTCCGCACCCGACGATACACTGCCGATCGACATGCCATGCCCTACATAGAAGTGGCTGTGGGCGACGGTCACGTTGTACGTGCGTCCATTGACGGGCGCCGTGCCGCCCTTGATCGCCATGTTGTCGTCGCCCGTGCGGATGGACGTGTAGGCAATCACGATGTTGCTGGCGTCGCCCGTCAGCTTGCCGGGTTGCCTGGGTTGCTCGTGATCGGCCCGGAACTCGCGGGATCGATGTCGTCGGTGTTCTTCGCGGTGAGCGTGCTGTACGGCATGCCGAGATAGTTCGTCATCGCTTCGTACGCGGCCGTCGGCGTATAGATCTTCACGCCCCACGCCGTGAAGCCTTCGACGCCGCTCGGCACGACGTGACTTCGGTGCGTTTTGCAGCGTCACGCGATAAAGCGTGAAGTTGCGGCCATTATTGATCTGGATCAGCCGCGGGTTGTTCTGCGACTGGCTCAGCACCCCGTTCGCTTTCCAGCCGATGTCCCACCAGCTCATCGCCGCGCCGTCCGGGCGCTTCAGCAGCGCCCGGTCGTTCGGCACACTGCTGACGAGCGGGCTGCCGCCGCGTCCGTCGATCGTGCCGTCGCCGACGACGGCGGCGTTGCCCGCCTTGCTTGCCGTCATCAGCGCGTTGCAGCCGTTGTCGCTCGCGGTGATCAGGCCGCAGCTCGGGGGCCCTTGGTCTTGTCGTACTGGCGCGGATCACGCGATGCGAACAGCGTCACGCTTCTGTCCGAAACAATGGAAAACCACATGGACAATTCCCGATGGCGCTCCCTTTTATTTGGTAATACGACATATTTGAGATATGTCGCCTGACTGCGCTGATCCGCGTACGAGCCCGGCTCGCCGGTCTTCCGGAGCGAACCCGCTACAATAGGCGGATTTCCCGCGTGCCCCTTCCCGCTCCAACATGAATCTCGTCATCCAAAGCCCCACGCCGCTTGCCGCCGAACATCACAAGCCGCTCCTCGCGTTGTCGCGCGGCGCTGATCTGACCGTGACCGATCCGTACGCGGTCCGCATCGGCAACGCCGAACTCGCGCAGCGCGCCGATCTCGACGTCTACTGCGGGACGCATGCGCTCGACTATGCGTTCGTCGAAGCGGGCCGCCGCTTGACCGATTTCGGCCTCGTGGCAATGGATATGGATTCGACGCTGATCACGATCGAATGCATCGACGAAATCGCGGATTTTTGCGGCCGGAAGGCGGAAGTTGCGGCAATCACCGAAGCGGCGATGCGCGGTGAAATCAAGGATTTCAACGAAAGCCTGACGCGCCGCGTCGCGCTGCTCGAAGGCCTCGATGCGAGCGCGCTGGAAAAGGTCTACGAAGAGCGGCTGCGACTGTCGCCCGGCGCCGAAAAAATGCTGGCGGGCGCGAAGGCGGCGGGTCTCAAGACGCTGCTGGTATCGGGCGGCTTCACCTTCTTCACCGACAAGCTCCAGGCGCGTCTCGGTCTTGACTTCGCGCGCGCGAACACGCTGGAAATCGTCGACGGCAAGCTGACGGGGCGTGTGCTCGGCGAGATCGTCAACGCCGACGTGAAGGCGCGCACGCTGCGCGACACTTGCGACAAGCTCGGCATCGAACCGACGCGCGCGATCGCGATGGGCGATGGATCGAACGATCTGACCATGATGTCGGCGGCGGGACTGTCGGTTGCGTTCCGCGCAAAGCCCGTCGTGCGCGAGGCGGCGAGCGTCGCATTCAATCACGTCGGGCTCGACGGATTGCTACGGCTGTTTTGAAGCCACGCTCTGCCCGCGTGAAAGATCGCTAAAGGAAAAAGCCCGCTCGTGAATGAGCGGGCTTTTTTACGCCATGCGGCGCGGCGTTCGGACGGCGTTCAGCCCAGTGCGACGAGGCAGCGCTCGATGTCCGCGCGCAGGTCGGCTTCCTCTTCGAGCCCGACGTAGAAGCGCACCAGCGTGCCGCGATGCGGCCACGACGACTCGGTGCGCATCGACGCGACGTTGTACGGCATCGCGAGACTCTGCGCGCCGCCCCAGCTCCAGCCGAGCGAGAACAGTTCCAGCGATTCGCAGAACGTGTCGATCTGCTGCGGCGTGTAGCGCGCGTCGAACACGACCGAGAACAACCCGCCCGCGCCCGTGAAATCGCGCTGGTAGAACGCGTGGCCGGGACAATCGGGCAACGCCGGATGCAGCACGGCGGCGATTTCCGGGCGCGTCTTCAGCCATTTTGCGAGTGCCAGCGCGCTTCTGTCGTGCTGCTCGAAGCGCACTTTCATCGACGGCAGGCTGCGCAGGATCAGCGAGCAGTCGTCCGACGACACGCCGATCCCCATGCGCATGCGCGCCAGCTTCAGCTTCAGATGCAGTTCGCGGTCGACGGTAATCGTCGCGCCCATCAGCACGTCGCTGCCGCCCGACTGATACTTCGTGAGCGCCTGCATCGAAATGTCGACGCCGTGATCGAACGGCCGGAACGAGAGCCCCGCGGACCACGTGTTGTCGATCGCCGTGATGACGCCGCGCGCGCGGGCGGCCGCCGTGATGGCGGGAATGTCGGACACTTCCATCGTCACCGAGCCGGGTGCCTCGAGCCAGATCAGCTTCGTGTTCGGCCGGATCAGATCGGCAATGCCCGCGCCGATCATCGGGTCGTAATAGCGCGCGGTGATGCCGAAGTCTTTCGCGAGCCACTCGGCGTGGTCGCGGTTCGGCGAATACACGTTGTCGGGAATCAGCACGTCGTCGCCCGATTTGACGAGGCCGAAGTACACGTTCGAAATCGACGACAGCCCCGACGGCTGCAACAGTGCGTGATTGCCGCCTTCGAGCGCGGCGAGACGCTGCGCGAGCGCGATCGACGTCGGCGTGGCGTGCAGGCCGTAGCGCCACTGCGCGTCGTTCTTCCAGTCGAGCGCGCGCATCGCCGCAAGGTCGGGAAAAACGACGGTCGACGCGCGCGCGACGGGCACCGAGAACGATTCCCAGCCGGGCGTCAGCTGGTCGCTCGGCTGAACGATGCGGGTCTGCAAGCCGTGCTTCGGAGTGTATTGAGTCATGGTCAGTGAGAGTTGGATTCGAAGTGGCGATGTAGCGAAGTATCGAGGCGATGAAGCGCGGGCTCACTCGCCCGTTGTCAGATTGCTCACGCCGTTGACGGGCTGGCTGCCCGTGCGGGCCGGCGCCGGCTGCGGCGCCGCTTGCGGCGCGGCGGGCTGCCCCTGTGCAGGCGTCTGAGGCGCCGTGCTCTTGCCCATGACAGCGGCCGGCTTTTGTCCCGCCGCGAGCGGCCGCAACGAGAACTCCTGCGGATTGGAGTCGTCGACGTTCATCCGCTCGCCTTCAAGCGAACCGTCGGCGGCGAATTTGCCGACCCAGTTGCCCGTGATGTGCGTGCCGTCGTTCGACTCTTCGACTTCGAGCGTGTCGCCGTCGCGGTCGCCCGCGATCAGGATCACTTCGCCCGTGTCGGCGTACTGGTATTCGCCGTGCACGCCGCCGGCATCGTCGGCATCCGTTTTCTTGCCAAGACGCAGCACGATCTGCCGCGTGCCGAGCGTGCCCGCGTACTGCGGAAATTTAGCGAACTCCGGGCTCGGCTTCAGCGGCAACTGGATCGGCGCAGGCGCCGCGAGCTGCTTGACGGCGTCGCTTTCTGCGTGCGTCGTGGCGGGCAACGCGACCATCATGGCCAGCGCGGCCGCCGCGAGCATCGTGGGCCACAACGCCTTGTACTTCGACTTCGATACGTGCATCCGTTATTTCCTTTCAACCGGCTTGATCACATCCGCGCCGCGAGCGGGGTTCGACCGGTTATACCGCAAGTTCGTCGGGAAGCGGGCTGCGCTGACCGCGCAGCCCGCCTCACATGCCGCCCGGACCCGCTCAGATGCGCTCGAAAATCGCGGCGATGCCCTGCCCGCCGCCGATGCACATCGTTACGAGCGCATAGCGCCCGCCGATGCGCTGCAGCTCGTACAGCGCCTTCACCGTGATGAGCGCGCCCGTCGCGCCGATCGGATGGCCGAGCGAAATGCCCGAGCCGTTCGGGTTGACCTTCGCGGGATCGAGATTCAGCTCCTTGCTGACGGCGCATGCCTGCGCGGCGAACGCCTCGTTTGCTTCGATCACGTCCAGATCGCTGACTTTCAGGCCGGCGCGCTCCAGCACCTTCTGCGTCGCGGGCACGGGACCGATGCCCATGTAGTTCGGATCGACACCCGCATGCGCATACGCGACCAGCCGCCCGAGCGGCTTGGCGCCGCGCTTTTCCGCGATACTGCGCTCCATCAGCACGACAGCCGCCGCCGCGTCGTTGATGCCCGACGCATTGCCTGCCGTCACCGTACCGTTTTCCTTCGCGAACACGGGCTTCAGCTTCACGAAGTCGTCGGCTGTGGCGTTCATGCGCACGTGCTCGTCGGTGTCGAACACCGTGTCGCCCTTCTTCGACGCAATCGTGATGGGAAGAATCTGTTCCTTGAAGTAGCCGGCCTCGATCGCCTTTGCCGCGCGGCGGTGCGATTCGAGCGCGAGCGCGTCTTGGGCTTCGCGGCTGATGTCGTATTTCTTCGCGACGTTTTCGGCCGTTACGCCCATGTGGATCGTCTGAAACGGATCATGCAGCGCGCCGAGCATCATATCGACGATGCTTGCGTTGCCCATGCGCTGGCCGAAACGCGCCGACGGCATGATGTACGGCGCGCGGCTCATGCTCTCGGCACCGCCTCCGATTGCGATGTCGGCGTCGCCGAGCAACACCGACTGAGCCGCCGAGACGATCGCCTGCAGACCCGAGCCGCACAGACGGTTCACGGTCAGCGCGGGCGCGTGCTGCGCGACGCCGCCGTTGATCGCCGCAACGCGCGCGAGGTACATGTCCTTCGGTTCCGTGTGGATCACGCTGCCGAACACGACGTGGCCGACCTCGTCACCGCCGACGTTCGCGCGCGACAGCGCCTCGCGCACGATCCGCGCGCCCAGTTCCGTCGGCGCGAAGTCTTTCAGGCTGCCGCCGAAATCGCCGATTGCCGTACGAACGCCGCTCACTACCACCACTTCACGTTGCATGCCTGCTCCTCCAGTTGTCTCAGATGAACGCCGCGCGCGCGACAGGCGCTGCGCGCGACCTTGTTTTGCTGAACCCGCTCGGGCTGTCTGATGGTGCCCGATGTTATTGTGCAGTGCAACAGTCTGATCGTGCTATTTTCGTTTCGTTCAGGCGCCGATGATCCGCTCGACCGTCGCACGGTCGGGAATCGGCGCGACGGCGCCGAAGCCTTGTGTCGACAGCGCGGCTGCGATGTTCGCATAGCGCGCTGCCTCGAAAGGATCATCGCCCGCGACGATGCGCGCGATGAACGCGCCACCGAAACAGTCGCCCGCGCCCGTCGCGTCGACGGCGCTCACGACGTGGCCCGGCACGACGCGGCGCTCGTCGGGTGTGGCGATATACGAGCCTTCCTTGCCCAGCTTCAGCGCAACCACGCCCGGCCCCTGCGCGAGCAGGAAATCGACGATCGCGTCGCGATCCGTCAGGCCCGTCAGCTCGGCGACGTCGTCCCAGCTGGGCAGGCAAATGTCCGTCTGGCGAATCGCCTCAAGCATGATCGCGCGCGCCCGCGCGAGCGGCCACAGCTTCAGGCGCAGGTTGGTGTCGAAGCTCACGCGCACGCCGCCTGCACGTGCGTGTGCCATCGCGGCGAGCGCGGCGTCGCAGGCGCTCACGCTGATCGCGAGACTGATGCCCGACAGATGGATGAGCTGCGCGGCGGCGATGGCGCCGAGCGGCAGGTCGCGCGGCGCGTAACGGCTCGCGGCGGAACCCGCGCGCAGATAGTCGAACTGATGGCCGGACGGACCGTGCGACACGAAATACACGCCCGTGGGCGCCTGTTCGTCGACGCGCACAAACGACGTGTCGACCTGCTCGCGCTGCCACAAGTCGAGCAACAGCCGCCCGAACTGGTCACTGCCGACGGCCGACACGAAGCCCGTCGACGCGCCCTGGCGCGCGGCCGCGATGCAGAAGTTCGACGTATCGCCGCCGAAGCCTTGCAGATAGGTCGGCTGGCCCTTTTCGGACTGGTTGAATTCGACCATAGCCTCGCCGAGCGCGAGGATGGACGGCGTCCGGGCGGCTGCGGTCGACGACATCGCTTAGACCTCGCCCCAGAGATCGTGGCCGTCGGCCCCCGTGATCTTCACCGACACGAAATCGCCCACCTTGTAGCGCTTCGACGCCTTCGTCGCGGGCGCGATATAGACAACGCCGTCGATTTCCGGCGCATCGGCCGCCGTGCGGCCAATGCCGCCGTCGGCGTTGATTTCGTCGACGAGCACTTTCAGCGTCTTGCCGACCTTGCGCGCAATGCGCTTTGCCGATACTTCTTCGGCGACTTCCATGAAGCGCGCGCGGCGCTCCTCGCGGACTTCGTCGGGTAGCGCGCCGTCGAGTTCATTGGCCGTCGCGCCTTCGACGGGCGAATACGCGAAGCAGCCGACGCGATCCAGTTCCGCCTCGCGGATGAAGTCCAGCAGCGTTTCGAACTGCTCTTGCGTCTCGCCGGGGAAACCGGCGATGAACGTGCTGCGGATGGTCAGGTCCGGACAGATTTCGCGCCACGCGCGCACGCGCTCGAGCACCTTTTCGGCGTTCGCCGGGCGCTTCATGCGCTTGAGCACCTCGGGATGCGCGTGCTGGAACGGCACGTCGAGATACGGCAGCACGTGACCCTTGAACGGGCCTTCCGCCATCATCGGGATCACTTCGTCGACGCTCGGATACGGATACACGTAATGCAGGCGCACCCACGCGCCGTATTGCGCGGCGAGTTCGCCGAGCGCGGCGACCAGATCCGTCATGCGCGTCTTGATCGGCTTGCCGTTCCAGAAGCCGGTGCGGTACTTGACGTCGACGCCATAGGCGCTGGTGTCCTGCGAAATGACCAGCAGTTCCTTCACGCCCGACTTGAACAGGTTTTCCGCTTCGAGCATCACTTCCGCGACGGGACGCGACACGAGATCGCCGCGCATCGACGGGATGATGCAGAACGTGCACCGGTGATTACAGCCTTCGGAAATCTTCAGATACGCATAGTGGCGCGGCGTCAGCTTGACGCCCGCGGCAGGCACCAGATCGACGAACGGGTCATGCGGCTTCGGCAGATGGCTGTGCACGGCCTGCATCACTTCGCCGAGCGCGTGCGGGCCCGTCACGGCCAGCACCTTCGGATGCACTTCTTCGATCAGATTCGAGCCGCTCGCGCTCTGCTTCGCGCCCAGGCAGCCCGTGACGATTACCTTGCCGTTCTCCGTCAGCGCTTCGCCGATGGCGTCGAGGCTTTCCTGCACGGCTTCATCGATGAAGCCGCACGTGTTGACAACGACGAGATCCGCGCCGTCGTAGGTGCCGGAGATCTCGTAACCTTCCGCGCGCAGCTGGGTAATGATCTGTTCGGAATCGACAAGGGCTTTCGGGCACCCGAGGGAAACGAAACCCACTTTCGGGTTCGAAGCGGTGGGCGCGGCGGGAGAAGAAGTCTGCGACATAGAATGGTCCGGCGAGAAGCGATGAGTGACGCGATGGTTGGGGGCTTGGGCGTGCAGCCCGGTGCCAGATCGCGGCAAACGTAGGGTGCACCGCGCGACGGCGCCGTGTGAGAATGGCCGTGGCGTAAAGGGCCGCGCAGATGACCGCAGATGGCAGTCGGGACGGCGGCCCCGCGCAAGCAACCTCATATTATACCGCGCGCACGATACGCCGGCATCGCGCCGCCCGTCGTACGCGCGACGGCAGGCAGCATGCAGCGTCCGCCCGGCTCGCTGCCGGGCGGACATGAAAAACACTCATCGGAATACCGCCGGACGACCGCCCGCCTACTTCTTCTCCGGCTCGGGATTTCCCTGCGGCGTAGGCTGCGTGAACGGGAACGAGCTGAACATGGTTTTCGCCTGGTTCTGCATCTGCTCCTGCATCTGCACGAACATGTTCTTCGACTGCTCGATGTAGCTCGTCATCATGCCCTGCATCATCGGGGCTTGCATGTTCATGAACTGCGACCAGACTTCCGGATTCATCGTTTTGCCTTCGTACAGGCCCTTCGACTGGTCCGCCAGCTTGTTCTGGATATCGATGAACGCCTGGATGTTCTTTTCCAGGTACGTGCCCATCATCCCTTGCATCGCGTGTCCGTAGAAACGGATGATCTGCGACAGCATGATCGACGAGAACATCGGCAAACCGCCGCTTTCCTCTTCGAGAATGATCTGCAGCAGGATGCTGCGCGTGAGGTCTTCGTTGCTCTTGGCATCGATGACCTTGAATTCCTCCTGATCCAGCACGAGCTGCTTCACATCGGTCAACGTGATGTAAGTGCTGGTCTCTGTATCGTACAGTCGACGGTTCGGATATTTCTTAATGAGTCGTTCGGCTGTTTTCTTTGTAGTAGTGGTCATGTAACGCCTTTGAGCGCGAATGAAGCGCAGAAACGGCGTCCTGCCGCGCGCGCAGCCTTGACACTGCGCGCACAAGACGCCGCCAGAAACATCTGAACCATGCAAGGTCCCATCTCGCCCGGCCAGCGACAAAACGGGACATTCATGGATCAGCCCATATGCAGGCCGCCGTTCAGCGAGAAGTCGGCCCCCGTCGAGAAGCCCGACTCGTCCGACGCCAGCCATGCAACGATCGACCCGATTTCATCCGGCGTGCCAAGACGGCGCACCGGAATCGTCGCGACGATTTTTCGAGAACGTCCGCGCGGATCGATTTCACCATGTCCGTGCCGATGTAGCCCGGCGAAACGGTGTTGACCGTCACGCCCTTGGTGGCCACTTCCTGCGCGAGCGCCATCGTGAAACCGTGAATCCCCGCCTTGGCGGTCGAATAGTTCGTTTGGCCGAACTGACCTTTCTGGCCATTCACCGACGAAATGTTGATCACACGTCCCCAGCCGCGCTCGACCATCCCGTCGATCACCTGCTTCGTCACGTTGAAGAGGCTGGTCAGGTTCGTGTCGATCACGGCCGTCCAGTCTTCATGCGTCATCTTGCGGAACACGACGTCGCGCGTGATGCCCGCATTGTTGACCAGCACATCGATTTCGCCGACTTCGGATTTCACCTTGTCGAATGCCGCCTTGGTCGACTCCCAGTCGCCCACGTTGCCTTCCGACGCGACGAAATCGAAGCCCAGCGCCTTCTGGTCTTCGAGCCACTTGACGCGGCGCGGCGAGTTCGGGCCGCAACCCGCGATCACCTTGAAACCATCCTTGTGCAGACGCTGGCAAATGCTCGTGCCGATGCCACCCATGCCGCCCGTTACGTACGCAATTCGTTGTGACATAAAACACACTCCATTATCGTTTTACGAGACGCCAGCCGCCTCGTGCTTCGCCTTCCTGTGCCACCCGGCCTCCCGAGGCGCGGAACACGGACCGCGGGAAAAGCCTGGTGGACCGCGCCACGCTGCGGCCATCGCCCGAGGGCGGATGCCGGCGCGCGTGGCGGCCTCCTCAAAACAGCCGTCTACGGACGCGTCCGCACGCTTAGGGACGCATCCCGACGCTTAAGGACGCTCGACCGCGAGCGCCACGCCCATGCCGCCGCCGATGCACAGCGACGCAAGGCCCTTCTTCGCATCGCGCTTCTGCATTTCGTGCAGCAGCGTGACGAGAATCCGGCAGCCCGACGCGCCGATCGGGTGACCGATCGCGATTGCACCGCCGTTCACGTTGATCTTCGACGTGTCCCAACCCATCTGCTTGTGCACGGCCAGCGCCTGCGCGGCGAACGCCTCGTTGATTTCCATCAGGTCGAGATCGTTCACGCTCCAGCCCGCGCGCTCGAGACAGCGGCGCGATGCCGGCACGGGCCCCATGCCCATCACCTTCGGATCGACGCCCGCGTTCGCGTACGCCTTGATGCGCGCGAGCGGCGTGAGACCGAGCGCCTCAGCCTTCTTCGCCGACATCACCACGACGGCAGCTGCGCCGTCGTTGATGCCCGACGCGTTGGCCGCCGTCACTGTGCCTTCCTTCGAAAATGCCGGCTTCAGGCCCGCGAGCGATTCGGCCGTCACGCCGTGACGCACGAATTCGTCAGTCGTGAACGACAGCGGATCACCCTTGCGCTGCGGAATCTGGATGGGCACGATTTCATCATCGAAGCGGCCCGCCTTCTGTGCGGCTTCCGCCTTATTTTGCGAAAGCGCCGCGAACTTGTCCTGGTCTTCGCGTGTGATGCCGTACTCCTTCGCGACGTTTTCCGCCGTGACGCCCATGTGGTACTGGTTGTACACGTCCCACAGGCCGTCGACGATCATCGTGTCGATCAGCTTCGCATCGCCCATGCGGAAGCCGTCGCGCGAGCCCGGCAGCACGTGCGGCGCGGCGCTCATGTTTTCCTGGCCGCCCGCGACGACGATATCCGCGTCGCCCGCGATGATCGCGTTAGCCGCCAGCATCACGGCCTTCAGGCCCGAGCCGCAGACCTTGTTGATGGTCATGCCGGGCACGGCCATTGGGAGACCCGCCTTGATCAGCGACTGGCGCGCCGGATTCTGACCCGAACCCGCCGCCAGCACCTGGCCCATGATGACTTCGCTCACCTGCTCGGGCTTCACGCCCGAACGTTCCAGCACGGCGCGGATCACCGTGGCGCCCAACTCCGGCGCCGCAATCTTCGCCAGCGACCCACCGAATTTGCCGACAGCCGTGCGAGCTGCCGATACGATCACTACGTCAGTCATTTCCGTTTCCTCTGGGGCTGCGGCCAGC
Source organism: Paraburkholderia bengalensis (assembly GCF_037126505.1). Classification (NCBI taxonomy): domain Bacteria; kingdom Pseudomonadati; phylum Pseudomonadota; class Betaproteobacteria; order Burkholderiales; family Burkholderiaceae; genus Paraburkholderia; species Paraburkholderia bengalensis. Next base: position 20,178 of record NZ_JACFYJ010000069.1, on the reverse strand, counting down.
TTCGCCACAGTCACCCGTCAAGTTGATAATCCGGTCAGTCAGCATTCCTGCGATACAGCGTCTGTCTCACTCCATCCGTCGTCACTCGTTATCCGGTTCTCGCTGGCCGAACGCCGGATGCTTCGGCCCACGAACGATTACTCGCGCTCCTGCACATAGCGGCCGGGCGCAGGTTCGATCACCGGAAATTCCGCCGAGCCCGCCTGCGCCGGCGCCTTGATCTTCTTGCCGCCGTACTGGTCGAGCCACTTCGTCCACTCGGGCCACCAGCTGCCTGCTGTTTCCGAAGCCGATTCGAACCAGTCGTCGGGGTTCTCGGGCAACGTCTTGTCGTCGCCCGCCACCGACCAGTAACTGCGCTTGTTCTTCGCGGGCGGATTGATCACGCCGGCGATGTGTCCCGACGCGCCGAGCACGAAGGTGCGCGGCCCGGTCAGGAGCGGCACCGAGGCATACGCCGATTCCCACGGCACGATGTGATCTTCGCGCGAGCCGTAGATGAAGGTGGGCACATCGATGCGCGACAGATCGACCTTCTCGCCGCACGTCGTGAGCGCACCCGGCTCGCGCAGCTTGTTTTCGAGATACGTGTTGCGCAGATACCAGACGTACATGGGACCGGGCAGACTCGTCGAATCGCTGTTCCAGTACAGCAGATCGAACGGCATCGGCGTGCGGCCCTTCAGATAGTTGTCGACGACGTAATTCCAGACCAGATCGTTCGGGCGCAGGAACGAGAACGTGTTCGCGAACTCGATACCGCGCATGAGGCCCGGCGGCGAGCCGTTCTTGCCGCCGATGGTCTGCTCGCGCATCTGCACGTGCGCCTCGTCGACGAAAATGTCGAGCACGCCCGTGTCGGCGAAATCGAGCATTGCCGTGAGCAGCGTCATCGACGCGGCGGGATGTTCGCCGCGCGCCGCCGCCACGGACAGCGCGGTGGCGAGCAGCGTGCCGCCGATGCAGAAGCCAAGCGTGTTGATCTGCTCACGGCCGCTGATCTGGCGCGTCGTGTCGATTGCCGTCAGCACGCCATCGGCGATGTAGTCGTCCCAGGACTTGTCGGCGATCGACTGATCGGCGTTGCGCCACGAAATCAGATAGACCTGATGACCGGACTCGAGCGCGTGAGCGACCAGCGAGTTTTCGGGCTGCAGATCGAGGATGTAGTACTTGTTGATGCAAGGCGGCACGATCAGGAGCGGCCGCTCATACACGTTCGCCGTGCGCGGCTTGTACTGGATCAGCTGCATCAGTGCGTTCTCGAACACGACGGAGCCTTCCGTCATCGCGAGATTCTTGCCGACGCCGAAACGCGTTTCGTCCGTCTGCGAAATCTTGCCGCGCTGCATGTCGCTGAGCAGATTCATCACGCCCTGCCGCAGGCTCTCGCCATTGCTCTCGAGCAGTGTCTTCTGCGCTTCCGGATTGAGCGCAAAAAAGTTGCTCGGCGAGGCGGCAGCCGTCCATTGCTGCACGGCGAAGCGAATGCGCTCACGCGTTTTCTGGTCGGTCTCGATCGAATCGGCGAGCTGCTGCAGATAACGCGCGTTCAGCAGATACCACGCCGCCGTGTATGCATAGACGGGCGTGGTCTTCCATGCTTCCGAGCTGAACCGGCGGTCCTTCAGCTCGAAGCCATTCGAGCTCGCCTGGGTCGCCTGTTGCAGCAACTGCATGGCGTCACGCGAATAGTCCGACTGCAACTGTTGAAGACGCGCCGGCGGAATCGACGCGCTCGGCACCTTCAGCCCCGCGAGCTGCTGCGTGAACTGTTGCGCGAACTGCGGAGGAAACGTCTGTCCGAAGAATGCATTGAACGGCTGGGAAGCACCGCCGTCCGGTTGGCCTTGCGTCGAAGCGAACTGCTTGGCCAGCTGCTCGACGAAGGGATTGGAAAAAGGCATCGAGCCAGCCTGCGCCGTCGCCGCTTTCGCGAAGTCGGGCATGGATGGAACGCTAAAAGGATTGCCGCTTGCTGCCGCAGGCGCTCCAAGCGAACGCCAGGCATTCATCCAGGCGTCGAACCATTGTTGCACCCCTGCCGCAGTCGCTTGCTGCTGCGTGCGGTCCGATGAGGTGCCCGTGCGAGAAGAAGTCGAGGAAGATTGAGATGCAGCCATGCCTGCTTTTGACCGAAAAGTCCTCGCGGACGGGTTGAGAGGCAGGTACTCGCGCGGGAGCAGCGATTGAATCGAGACCGCGTTGCGTCCTTGCCCAGTGGAGAACATTCTTGCGCCCCATCGCAAGGCATGTCAATGCTTGCTCCCGATTTTGCCGCAGTGCGATATTTTTTTCATCATCGTTTTCCCGATGTATTTCAACGCAATTGCCCAGCGGAAGAACGATCTTGCAGTGCAATGCAAAACGAGCCCGTTGCGACGGGCTCGTTTATCGAATGGGTCTGGCTTCAAACGCTTGTGCGTCGCGCGATCGCGATGGCACGCGTGGGTTCGCGCAGTGCAGCATCGAATGCGTTGCGTGAATCGTCCGATGTGATCAGGTGCAGCAAATTTGCCTTTGCACAGCAGCACTTATCGTCGCGGCTATTTGTCATCCAGCCAGATCAACGCGGCCATGCGGCCCGTCTCGCGATCGCGGCGATAAGAATAAAAACGCTCGCGTTCAGTGACCGTGCAATGGTCTCCGCCGACCACCTGCGTGACGCCTATCCGTGCAAGCCGCAGACGCGCAAGCCTGGGCAAATCGGCGAGGTACTTGCCCGCGTGATCCGGATGATCGACGAAGGCGCTGGCCACATCATCGCGTTGTGCGCCGTCGACACCATTCATGAAGGCGTCACGCACGTCTGGTCCGACCTCGAAAGTCTGCGGACCGATACAGGGACCAAGATACGCATGCAACGCTGACATGTCAGTGTCTGCCAGCTGGGCCACGCGTTGCGCCGTCTGTTCGACGACACCCGCTGCGAGACCTCGCCAGCCCGCATGCGCGGCGCCCACCGCGCGCCCTTGCGGATCGCACAGCAAGACGGGCATGCAGTCGGCAATCATCACGACGCATAGCGTGTCCGTCCGGTCGGTCACGCTCGCGTCGGCCTGCAGCGCCGGCTCGCCGCGCCGTGCGGCCGCGATGGCATCGGCGGCATCGACGACGCGTGCGCCATGCACCTGCGAGAGCCACGCAGCGTCGCGATGCCCCGCGAGCTTCATCAGCCGCGCGCGATTCGCATCGACATGCGCGGGATCATCGCCCGACTTCTTGCCGAGATTCAGCCCGCCCGCGCCGTCCACGCCATCGCGCCACGTGCCGAACGGCGGCAGGCTCACGCCGCCGTTGCGCGTCGTGACGAGCGCGCGCACGCGCGGCGATACACGCCACTCGGGGCGAAGCACATCGTTCATCGTCAGTTCAGGCAGCGTCATCTGCGGTCGTCCTTGTCGTCGGTTGAGTCTTCGTCGAGATCGTCCTCGTCGTCGTAGCCTTCGTCGATCAAGGCGCCTTCGTCGTCGTAGTACGCTTCGTAGTCGTCTTCTGCACCGTCGTATTCGTATTCGTCTTCGTGCTCGCGGCCGAGTCCCAATGCTTCGGACAATTCAGCGATATCGTCGGGAACATCCGCGCGCCACTGCATCGTGCGACCCGTTTGCGGATGAACCAGCGCGAGACGCCACGCGTGCAGCGCCTGGCGCGCGAAGCCGCCCGGCAGCGGCGCCACGGAGCGCTTGCCGCGCGCGCGTCCGTACACGGGATCGCCGAGCAGCGGATGGCCAATGTGCGCGCAGTGCACGCGGATCTGATGCGTGCGCCCCGTCTCCAGATCGCAGTGAATGGCCGACACGGGCTGCCGCTCCCACACCGTCGAATCGATCCGCCTGAAGTGCGTGCGCGCGGGCTTGCCCGACGCGCCTGTCACGACGGCCATGCGCGTGCGTTCGCGCGGGTCACGGCCGATGGGCGCGTCGATCGTCCCTTCGTCCGGCATGTTGCCCCACACGAGCGCGAGATAGCGGCGCTTCACGGTCCGCGCCTGCAGCTGGCGCACGAGATCGGTTTGCGCTTCGAGGGTACGGGCAACGACCATCAGGCCCGAGGTCTCCTTGTCGAGCCGGTGCACGACGCCCGCGCGCGGCAAGCCTGCAGCTGCATCGCCATAACGATGCAGCAGCCCGTTCAGCACGGTGCCGCTCCAGTTGCCCGCGGCGGGATGCACGACCAGTCCCGCCGGCTTGTTGATCACGACGAGCGTGTCGTCTTCGTAGACGATGTCGAGCGGCACGGGTTCCGGCGTGAACGCGAGCTGCTCGGGCAGCAGGTCGGGCACCAGTTCGATCGATGCGCCGAGCGGCACGGGCTGGCGGATCTTCGCTGGCTGTCCGTCGACGCGCACGCGCTGCCCTTCGATCCAGCTTTGCAGCCGGCTGCGCGAGAACTCCGGAAAGACTTTGGCGAGCACCTTGTCGAGGCGATCGCCCGCCAGCTCGGGCGGCACGGTCACGACACGCGGCGCCTCAACCGCGCGCGGCGCAGCGGCCGGTTCCCCTGTTGATGAGTCGGCGCTGTCGGCGCTTGGGCTATAATCTTTGTTGCTCTTCCGCGCGCCCTGAACGGGATACTGAGTGGGACGCGGAGTATTGGAACGGGTCATCGAGACTGGGTCACCTGGACGTAAAGCTAGACTGGAAAATGCGAGCCTTGAACATCATTACTCAAACTGTTCGAAAGACGGTGGCCCAACGGATGGCCGGGAAGATGGCCAGCTACGCCGCTTGCGCGGCAGCCGTCACGCTGGTGGCGGCCTGTCATGGCCTGCCGGAAAAGACGGACGAAACGGCCACGTGGACCAACAACAAATTATATACGGAGGCGCAAGACGCCTTGAGCGGCGGGGACTTCGGCAAGTGCGCGAAATACTTCGAAGCGCTCGAGGGACGCGACCCGTTCGGCCACTTCGCGCAACAGGCGCAGATCAACGTCGCGTACTGCAACTGGAAGGACAGCGAAACGGACGCCGCCGACCAGGCCGTCAACCGCTTTATCCAGCTTCACCCGGATCACCCGGACATCGCCTACGCGTACTACCTGAAGGGGATGATCCACTTCAACGACGACCTCGGTCTGTTCGGCCGCTTCTCGGGCCAGGATATGAGCGAGCGCGACCCGAAGTCGCTGCGCGAGTCGTATGACGCATTCAAGGTGGTGGTCGACAAGTACCCGCAAAGCAAGTACGCGCCGGACGCGGCACAGCGCATGCGCTACATCGTGAACGCGCTCGCGTCGCACGAGGTCCATGCGGCCGACTACTACTACCGCCGCGGCGCCTACGTGGCCGCGATCAACCGCGCGCAACTCGCGATCAAGGAATACAAGAACGCGCCTGCTATCGAAGACGCGCTGCACATCATGATGCTGTCGTACCAGAAGCTCGACCAGCCGCAGCTCGCGGAAGACACGAAACGCATCCTGGCAGGCACCTTCCCCGACAGCCCGTACATCACGGGCCACGCGCGTCCCGGCAAGGAAAAGTCCTGGTGGCAGTTCTGATGATCCCCGTCGCCTGAAGGCAAAAAGCATAAAAAACGCCACGGTTCGATACCGTGGCGTTTTTGTTTGCGCGGCAGCGTCAGCCGCGCTCAATCGCGCTCGAACAGCGCAATCGATTCGACGTGCGACGTGTGCGGGAACATGTTCACGACGCCCGCGCCCTTCAGCCGATAGCCGGCCTCATGCACGAGCAGGCCCGCATCGCGCGCCAGCGTTGCCGGGTTGCACGACACGTAGACGATGCGCCTGGGCAGCGGACCTTCGCCGCTCTGCGCGATCTCGGCCAGCGCCTTCGATACGGCCAGCGCCCCTTCGCGCGGCGGATCGATCAGGTACTTGTCGAAATGGCCGAGCGCGCGGATGTCGTCGGCCGTGACTTCGAACAGGTTGCGGCACGCGAACGACGTGTGGCCGTCCACGCCATTTTCTTTCGCGTTATCGAGCGCCCGCGAGGTCAGCACATCGCTGCCTTCGATGCCGACCACCTCGCGTGAAATCCGCGCGAGCGGCAGCGTGAAGTTACCGATCCCGCAAAACAGATCGAGCACGCGGTCCGTTTTGGCGGGCGCGAGCAGCCGCAGCGCGCGGCCGACCAGCACGCGGTTGATCTGGTGATTGACCTGCGTGAAGTCCGTCGGACGAAACGGCATGCGGATGCCGAACTCGGGCAGCGTGTAGTCTAGCTGACGGTCGAGCGGATAGAACGGATAGACGGTATCCGGGCCTTTCGGCTGCAGCCAGAACTGGACGTTGTGCTGATCGGCGAAATCGCGCAGCACCTGTTCGTCGGCGGCGTTGATCGGCTCGAGAATGCGCAGCACCAGCGCCGTCACCGACGAACCCACAGCCAGCTCGATCTGCGGCATGCGATCCCGAATGGACAGCGCTTCCACCATGTGGCGCAGCGGCACCAGCATGTCGGACACGTGCGGCGGCAGCACTTCGCAACTCGTCATGTCGGCGACATAGCTGCTCTTCTTCTCGTGAAAGCCGACCAGCACGCCGCCCTTTTTCACGACGTTGCGCACCGTCAGACGCGCGCGATAACGGTAGCCCCACGACGGCCCGTGGATCGGCCGGAACACCGTTTCGGGACGCAGCCTGGCCAGATGCATCAGATTGTCTTCGAGCACGCGCCCTTTCACGGCGACCTGCGCGCGCACATCGAGATGCTGCATCGAACAACCGCCACAGGTGCCAAAAAACTTGCACTGCGGGCGGGTACGGATCACGCTCTCTTTAAGAATATCGACGACCTGCGCCTGTTCGAAACTCGGTTTCTTCCGGTAGCTCGAATAGGTAACACGTTCGCCGGGCAGCGCGCCCTCGACGAAGATCACCTTGCCGGGCGAGCCGTCTTCCGTGACGGTGCGGCCGACGCCGCGCGCTTCCATATCGAGCGAGTCGATATCGAGTTCGGGCGCCTTGAACGGGCCGGCGGCGGCGTCTGGGCGCGCCTCTTTGCCCTTTCGGGGCGACCGCGTTCTACCAATGTGGGGGACAGTTTCGGACACCTGCGACTTCCTGACAGACTGGGTAAAAGTGGAACCAAACACGAGATTGTAGACGAACGACCAACACCGACGGAGATTTGACGATGCGACTGATCAGCTGGAATGTCCAGTGGGGACGCAGTGCGCACGGGGACGTGAACCTGTCGCGCACGATCGACGAGGCACGGCGGCTCGCCGATTTCGACGTACTGTGCATGCAGGAAGTGACGCGCGGCTTTTCGGTGCTGGCGGGTCATCCCGGCGACGACCAGTTCGCCGAACTGGCCGATCTGCTGCCCGGCTACACGGTGCTCGGGGCAATCGGCGCAGACCTGGCGCCGCTCAAGCTGGACGCGCCCGCCGCGCCGCGCCGACAGTTCGGCAATGCGCTGGCGACGCGCCTGCCCGTCGAGCGCGTGATCCGTCATTCGCTGCCCTGGCCTGCCGACCCCGATTCGCCGTCGATGCAGCGGGTTGCCCTCGAAGCCGTGCTGCGGGCGCCGGGCGGGCCGGTGCGCGTCATCGTCACGCATCTGGAGTTCTATTCGCTCAAGCAGCGGCTCGGCGCAGGTCGACCGGCTGAGGGACATGCAGCAGGAAGCGGCTGCGCACGCCGCGCACCCCGCGCCCGCCGAGAATGCGATCGGGCCTTTCACCGATACCGGGCGGCCCGTCAGCGCGATCGTCTGCGGCGATTTCAACAGCGCATATGACAGCGAGGCGTATCGGCGGATGCTGGAACCGCTTGACGGCAGCCCCGCCTTCATCGACGCATGGACCACGCTCCATCCCGGGCAGACACCGCCTATGACGGCAGGTGTCTACGACAAGGCGCAATGGTCGGATGGGCCGCTGACCTGCGATTTCGTATTCGTCACCGAGGATTTGCAGCCGCGGCTGCGCAGTTGCGAGATAGATGGCGCCACGCGGGCTTCCGATCATCAGCCCATCGTGGTCGAGGTGGATTGATCCCGTCTGTAACGCGGGTCGTGCGGCGCGGTGGTCCGTGTTGGCGCCTGTGTGGCGCTGACGCGGATGCCCGTAACCGCGAAAAACCGTCCGCGCCGCGAAGCAAAAACCTAAACTTCGAAAGCGGCCAGATACTCTGCCCAATGCGGTGCAGGGTCCTGCGCGAGGGCATTTTTCACGAACGCGATCTCATCGGCGTATGCCTGCGGCGAAAACACGCCGCGCATCAGCTGAAACCGGCAAAACAGCAGATAGGTATTGACGACATCCGTCTCGCAATAATTGCGGATCTCGTCGATGCGCCCTGCCTGGAACGCGTGCCACACCTGGCCGCCGTCCATCCCGAGCTTGCCGGGAAAGCCGCACAGTTTCGCGAGCGCGTCGAGCGGCGCATTCGCGCGCGCCTGATACATCGCGAGCACATCCATCAGATCGGTGTGCCGCGCGTGGTAACGGCTGATGTAGTTGTTCCACTTGAAATCGCGGTCGTCTTCGCCCAGATCCCAGTAGCGGTTCGCGCGAATGCCGTTGATCAGCGCGCGGTAATGCAGCACGGGCAGATCGAAGCCGCCGCCGTTCCACGAGACGAGCTGCGGCGTGTACTTTTCGATGGTCCGGTAGAACGACTGCACGAGCGCCGCCTCGCCGTCCGCGGGCGCGCCCAGCGAGCGCACCCGAAAACCGTTGTCGTCGCGGAACACGCACGAAATGGCCGCGACCCGCTGCAGATGATGCGGCAGGAAATCGCTGCCCGTCTTCTCGCGCCGTGCCGCGAATGCGTGCTCGGCGACTTCTTCGTCGGACATCGTCGCGGGAAGACTTTCAAGCCGGCGAATGCCGGCGACATCGGGAATCGTCTCGATGTCGAAAACCAGAATTGGAGTCATCAGTTTCTAGAGAACGGCGTCCTTGCGCACGCCATTGGAAGCAAAGAAGCGCTTCAGGCGCACGAGCGCCTCTTGCTGGATCTGGCGCACACGCTCCCGCGTGAGGCCCATTTCGTCGGCGAGTTCTTCGAGTGTGGCCGGTTCGATGTGATTCAGGCCGAAGCGCCGCTCGATCACATGCCGGTGCTTGTCCGACAGCCGCGCCAGCCACGCGCGCGTCAGCGTCTCCAGCTCGCGATGCTGCACTTCGGCATCGGGCGACTGGCTGGTGTCGTCCGACAACAGATCGAGCAGGCTGCTGGCGGGATCGAGATCGAGCGGCGCGTCGAGCGACGCCGTGTGCTCGTTGAGCGCGAGAATGTCGGTGACTTCGTCGGTGGTCTTGCCCGTCAGATACGCGATGTCGTCGATGCTCGCGTCGCGCCGGTCGGCCGCCTCGCCCGAATTCATCGAATTCTTCTCGAGATGGCGCTTTGCGCGCAGCACCTGGTTCAGTTCGCGGATTACATGCACGGGCAGCCGCACCGTGCGCGCCTGATTCATGATTGCGCGCTCGATGCTCTGGCGAATCCACCAGGTCGCGTAAGTCGAAAAGCGAAAGCCACGCGTCGGGTCGAATTTTTCGATGGCGTGCATCAGGCCGAGGTTGCCCTCTTCGATCAGATCGAGCAGCGGCACGCCGCGATTCAGATAGCCCTTCGCGATGCTGACCACGAGCCGCAGATTGCGCTCGATCATGACCTGACGCGCCTCGAACTCGCCCGCCTTCGCGAGACGCGAATAGCGCTGCTCTTCCTCGACGGTGAGCAGCGGCTTCACGCTGATCCGGTTCAGATAGTGCTGGATCGTGTCGGCCGTGAGCTCGGCCTGAAGCAGCGCGCGGAAATCGTCGGCGTCGGGCGCGGAATCGTTTGCGCCTTCTCGCGATTCGGATTCTTCTTCGCCGCCCGACGCGCGCTCGTCGAGGTCGTTCGAATTGTCGAGATCGTCGACGTTGTCGTCGTCGACCTCCGAAGCGCCAGCATCGTCCACCGAAACATGCGTGGTGCGGCTCACGGACTCAGTGTCTGCTTGCGATGGGCGGCGCTTCGATTTCGGCATGGTCGTATCGCTTGGCTTTATTGCGGCGGCAAATACTTCAATGGGTCGACAGGCTTGCCCTGCCGGCGAACTTCGAAATGCAACATCACGCGGTCCGAATCACTATTGCCCATTTCGGCAATCTTCTGCCCTTTGGTCACCGCGTCACCCTCTTTTACCATCAAAGCACGGTTATGTGCATACGCCGTGAGATAAGTCGCGTCATGTTTGATGATAATGAGATTGCCGTAACCGCGCAGCCCATTTCCTGCATAAACCACCCGCCCGTCGGCGGAAGCCTTTACCGGCTCCCCCGCCGCGCCGCCGATGTTCACGCCTTTGTTCTTCGAGTCGTCGAAGCCGTTGAGCAGCGGGCCACGCACCGGCCAGGCAAACGACACGTTGCCGTTGGACGCCGTCGCATCGCTTGCGGCAGGCGGCGGCGTGACGGGCTGCGCACCGGCAGCGCCCGGCGCCGCACCGTAAATGGGCGGCTGCTGGCTAGCGGCCCCAGCCGACGGCGCCGGCTGCGTGCCGGCTAGTGGTGCGCTTTGCAGCGCACCACCGCCGATCGGCGCAGTCGCGACGCCCGGCACCGCGGGTGCACCGTTCGCGCCCGGCGGCGCCACGCGCAGCAACTGGTCGACTTCGATCTGGTTCGGATTCGTCAGGTTGTTCCACGCGGCGATGTCGCGATAATTTTGACCGTTTTCGAGCGCGATCCTATACAGAGTGTCGCCAGGCTTCACTCGGTAGTAGCCCGGGGGCGGCGGACCAAGCGGCACGGCCGGCTGTGCGCCGGGTGCGACGCCCGTCTGCGTGACCGTGCCGAGCGTGCCGGAGCGATCGACGACGGGCGCCTGATCGAGCCGCGTCGCACATGCGGCCAGGACGGACAGCATGGCCACGCAAACGCTGCGCTGAGCGACGGACAACGGGACATTCAGGCTGGTTCTTTGCATCGCGCGAAACATACTCATCGGGTTCAAATCACTCCGGATTTTAAGGGGACAAAGAAAACGCGATCAAGCCGCGATTCGCGCCACTGCGCGGGCCCCGTGCGCTCGACGAGCGTGAGCACCTGCGACTGTCCGTCCTGCGATCCGACGGGCGCGACGAGGCGCGCGCCGATGGCGAGCTGCTCGAGCAACGCTTGCGGCACGTCGAGCCCCGCAGCCGCGATCACGATCGCGTCGAACGGCGCCGCCGCCGGCAAGCCGATGCGGCCGTCGCCATAGTGCAGACGGATGTTCGGAATGCGCAGCGGACGCAGATTGGTCTTTGCACGTTCGTAAAGCGGTTTGATGCGTTCAATCGAATACACGTCGCGCGCGACCTGACTCAGCACGGCGGCCTGATAGCCGCAGCCCGTGCCGATTTCGAGCACGTTGCCGAGCGTGCGGCCCTGCGCGGCAAGCTCGATATCCGCGCGACCACCGACGGCTTCGAGATCGTCTGGTGATGGCCGATCGGCAGCGCGGCATCCTCGTAAGCCTGCGTCGCGAGACCGGGATCGACGAACATGTGGCGCGGCACCATCGCCATCGCGTTGAGCACGCGCGGGTCCGTGATGCCGTTCGCCCGCAGCCGTTCGACCATGCGCTCGCGCACCCGCTCGGACGTCAGCGTGTGCGCGCTCGTCAACGCCACGTTCGGCGCGCCCATGCGCTCGAACGATGCCGTCACGGGACGCGGCAACTGGTTGCGCGCACCGTCATTGCGAATCGTGGAGGCGCTTTTCGTATTGACGATTCCGGACGCGCTTTTTGCAACGGCGCCTTTGGCAACCGCGTTGTTGACAGCAGGATGGCTCGCCATTGACGGCGATCGGGCGGACGAAGCGCCCTTCGCATCCGGTTTCAGAATGCTGGCGACGCCCTTCGCACCCGCGGAAGGCTTGCCGCCCGCTGCGGCGCCTGAAGCGGCGCTCGAAGCGGCGCGTGCGCGGCCCGCCGACTGCGCATTCACATTCGATGGCTTGGACGCTGCCGTTTTTTGCACGGCCGATCCGCTCGACGCTTTTGCACCGCGCGCGTCGGCGCGGCGCGGTTCGCGCACCAGGTCTTCGAGGCCAAGCGGAAAGCGCTTTGCGCGCTCGCCGGTCATGAAGCGCCGCCTTCGGCGCGCAGCCAGTCGCGCGCCGCGGGCAGCATGGCCGTGTGGGTCAGATCGAGTTGCAGCGGCGTGATCGATACGAAGCCGTTCGCCACCGCGTGGAAATCGGTGCCTTCGCTGGCGTCGCGCGCGGCGCCCGCCGGCCCGATCCAGTAGATCGGCTCGCCGCGCGGGTTGGTCTGGCGGATCACGGGCAGCGACGGATGCCGCTTGCCGAGCCGCGTGATGCGCCATTCGCTCAACTGCTCGTAAGGCAGGTTCGGAATATTGACGTTCAGCAATGGATGACCGGGCAACGGCCGCTCGAGATAATGCGCGACGATTTCGGCGGCGACGCGCGTCGCGTCTTCCAGATGCACCCAGTCCTTATCGACGAGCGAGAACGCGATGGCGGGGACGCCGAACATGATGCCCTCCGTCGCGGCGGCGACGGTGCCCGAATACAGCGTGTCCTCGCCCATGTTCTGGCCGTTGTTGATGCCGGACACGACGAGATCGGGCGTGTGGTCGAGCATGCCCGTCAACGCGACGTGAACGGAATCGGTTGGGGTGCCGTTCACGTAGTAGAAGCCGTTGGCCGAGCGCAGCACCGACAGCGGGCGCGACAGCGTCAGCGAATTCGACGCGCCGCTGCAGTTTTGTTCGGGAGCCATCACGGTGACATCGGCGAGCGGCTTCAGCGCTTCATAAAGCGCAGCGAGGCCCGGCGCCAGATAACCGTCGTCGTTGCTGAGTAGGATTCGCATCCGCCGATTGTAACCGAGGAAACAAGGCACGCGAACGACACACAGGCCCGCCGTATGCCTATGCTTTCGCCCATCGCGACGCGCGCGGCACGTCATTGCAAAAGCGTACGGTCGTTCGCGCCTGCTTTACACTGCTTCGTTGCGAGCGTTCGTCGCGATGCGGCGCCGTGCACTGGCAAGATGATCGATACAGCACGTGCGTTGTGCGCCATCCACAGCGGCCATGTCGATCGAAAGCACACTGACGAATCGCGCATGAAAGCGCAATATGCGCCCTGCACTTCACTGAATACCTGTCGATGGGAGACACGATGCGCGCAATCCGCTGCAACCAGTATGGCCCGCCCGAAAGCCTCAGCATCGAGGAGCTGCCCGATCTCGTGCCGCAAGCCGGCCAGGTCGCGATCGACGTGAAAGCCGCAAGCGTCAATTTCCCCGACGTGCTGATCATCCAGAACAAGTATCAGTTCAAGCCGCCCCTGCCCTTCACGCCGGGCGCGGAGGTCGCGGGCATCGTGCGCGCCGTCGGCGATGGCCTGTCGCAGTTGCGGCCCGGCATGCGCGTGGTCGCCTACACGCAGCAAGGCGGTTTTGCCGAACAGGCGCTGGCTGACGCCAGCGCGTGCGTGCCGCTGCCCGACGACGCCGATCTGGAAACGGCCGCCGTGTTCACGCTCGCTTACGGCACGTCGCATCACGCCGTGGTCGACCGCGCGGCGCTGCAGCCAGGCGAAACGATGCTCGTGCTGGGCGCGGCAGGCGGCGTCGGGCTTGCGGCCGTCGAGATCGGCAAGGCGCTCGGCGCGCGCGTGATCGCGGCGGCGTCGAGCGACGAGAAGCTCGCCACCTGCGTCGCACACGGTGCCGACGCAACCATCAACTACGCGATGGAAGATTTGCGCGAGCGTGTCAAGGTGCTGACGGACGGCAAAGGCCCCGACGTGATCTACGACCCGGTCGGCGGCAGCTATGCGGAGCCTGCGTTTCGCAGCATCGGCTGGCGCGGGCGATATCTCGTCGTCGGCTTTGCAAACGGCGAGATTCCGAAGCTGCCTCTCAATCTCGCGCTGCTCAAAGGCGCGAGCATCGTCGGCGTGTTCTGGGGCGATTTCGCACGGCGCGAGCCGCAGCGCAACGCAGCCGCGTTCCAGCAGATGCTCGGCTGGATTCGCGAAGGCAAGCTCAAGCCGCTCGTGTCGGCGCGCTACCCCCTCGAAGACACGGCGCGCGCGCTCAACGATATGGCGCAGCGCCGTGTGCTCGGCAAGATCGTCATTACGCCTTGAGCGTCAGGACTCGCACCCGCCGCAATGAAAACGGCGCGTCAAGCACGCGCCGTGTTTCTTCATGCCCAGCGAGCGATCAGAGTTTCTCTGTCTCGCCGCTTTTCGGTTGCCATTTCATCAGGCGCTTTTCCAGCGTGCCGACGACGGCGTCGAGAATCAGCGCGAACGCCGTCAGCACGAGAATCCCGGCGAACACGGTGTTGATGTCGAACGTGCCTTCGGCTTGCAGGATCAGATAGCCGACACCGCGCGCCGAGCCCAGATACTCGCCGACCACTGAGCCGACGAACGCCAGTCCCACCGACGTATGCAGGCTCGAAAACACCCAGCTCATCGCGCTCGGCAGATAGACGGCGCGCAACAGCTGCTTGCGGTTTGCGCCGAGCATGCGTGCGTTCGCGAGCACGACGGGGCTCACTTCCTTTACGCCCTGATAGACGTTGAAGAACACGATGAAGAACACCAGCGTGACGCCGAGCGCGACTTTCGACCAGATGCCGAGGCCGAACCACACGCCGAAGATCGGCGCAAGAATCACGCGCGGCATCGAGTTGGCGGCCTTGATGTAAGGATCGAATAGCGCGCTCGCCATCGGCGATAACGCGAGCCACAAGCCGACGCCAAGCCCGAGCACCGTGCCGAGCGCGAAGGCGAGCACGGTTTCGATCAGCGTGATCCACAGATGCAGGTAGATCTCACCCGTCGCAAACCATTCCCAGATCCGCACCAGCACCTTCTGCGGCTCGCCGAAGAAGAACGCGGCCTTGTTGGGATCGTCGAAATAGAACGCGGGTAACAGCGTCGGGCTCGTCAACACGTACCACAGCACGAAGCACAGCACGAGCAGGGACCACTGCCAGACGGCGAGATTCGCGCGGTTCGGGCGCAAGGCTTTCCACATGTCAGTTGCTCTCCTGCGCGACCGTCAGTTGCTGCTGATAACCCTTGAGCACTTCGTCGCGCAACACGCTCCAGATTTGCGCATGCAGTTCGACAAAGCGCGGATGCGAACGCACTTCGGCAACATCGCGCGGGCGCGGCAGATCGATTGCGAATTCGCCGATAGGATGCGTGCCCGGCCCTGCCGACAGCACGACGACGCGGTCCGACATCGCGATCGCCTCGTCGAGATCGTGCGTGATGAACAGCACGGCCTTGCGCTTCGCGGCCCACAGATCGAGCAGCTCGTTTTCCATCAGGTGCCGCGTCTGGATGTCGAGCGCGGAGAACGGCTCGTCCATCAGGATGATGTCGGGATCGAGGATCAGCGTCTGCGCCATCGCGACCCGCTTTCGCATGCCGCCCGACAACTGATGCGGATAACGGTCCTCGAACCCGCCGAGCCCGACGCGCTTCAACCATTCTTCCGCGCGTGCGCGGGCTTCGTCGCGCGGCACGTCGTGGAACTGCAGGCCTGCCAGCACGTTGTCGAGCGCCGAGCGCCACGGCATCAGCGCGTCGGCCTGGAACATGTAGCCCGCGCGCCGGTTGATGCCCGCGAGTCTCTCGCCGAACACCGTCACCGACCCCGCCGACGGTTCCAGCAAGCCGGCGCCGACGTTCAGCAATGTCGACTTTCCACAGCCCGTCGGCCCGACGACGGAGACAAACTCGCCGGGCGCGATGCGCAACGTCGTGTCCTTGACAGCCGTGTAGCGTTGTCCGCGTTTTTCGCGCGACGCAAATGTACACGTAATGTTTTCGAGCGCCAGGGCGGCAACGGTCATCGTTTGGCTCGCTTGTATTTTGTTCTATGCATTACGCCTTGACCGTCGCGAGCGCCTTCTTGACGAAGTCGTTCGTCCAGGTTTTCGACAGATCGATCGGTTTGCCCTTCACGGTTTCGTCGAACGCCTGCAGCGTTTTCAGCGACGTCGCGGGACCGTCGGCGGGCATCAGGCCATCGGGCGACATCGCCTCTTTGACGTGTTGCCACGAATCGAGGTACAGCGCGCGGTCGCCGAGCAGGTACGACTCGGGTACGGTATTGATCAGCTCGGTGCCCGTGGCCGACTGCAGCCACTTCAGCGCGCGCACCATCGCGTTGGTCAGCGCCTGCGTCGTATTCGGATTCTTGTTGATGAACGCCTGCGATGCGTACAGGCAGCCCGCCGGCATGTTGCCGCCGAACACCGTGTGCGTGTCGGCGAGCGTGCGGGTGTCCGACACGACGCGGATTTCGCCTGCGCGTTCGAGCTTCGTCATCACGGGGTCGAGATTGGCGAGCGCGTCGATCTGCCCGGATTGCAGCGCGGCAATCGCACCAGCGCCCGCGCCGACGCCGATGAACGACACGTCCTTCGCGGTCAGTCCCGCTTTCGCGAGCACGAAGCTCGCCATGATCGACGTCGACGAACCCGGCGCGGTCACGCCGATCTTCTTGCCCTTCAGATCCGCGATCGTCTTGTAGTTCGCCATCGTCTTCTTCGACACGGCGAGCACGATCTGCGGCGCGCGCCCTTGCAGCACGAATTCGCGGAAATACTGGTTCTTCGCCTGCAACAGCAGCGTGTGCTCGAACGCGCCGGACACGACATCTGCGCTGCCGCCGACAGCCGCCTTCAGCGCCTGCGAGCCGCCCGCGAAGTCCGAGATTTCGACTTCGAGCCCTTCGTCCTTGAAGAAATTGCGCCGCTCCGCGATGGTGAGGGGCAAATAGTAGAAGAGATTTTTGCCGCCGACGGCGATCGCGACTTTCGACGTCTCCAGCTTGCTCTGTCCGAACGCGAGCGGCGAGCCGACGAGCGATGCGCCCGCCAATGCCGCCGAGCCTGCGAGGAAGCTTCTTCGTTGCATGGTCCTGTCTCCGATTGTTGTTCTGTTGCGGGCTGCTTCGCCCGTCTTCGTGCGCGAGTCCGAGCGCCGGTTACACGATCTGTTGCGCGTGCAACCTTGCGATGTGGTCCGCATCATAACCCAGTGAATGCAGAACTTCATCCGTATGTTCACCCAGTTCGGGCCCGAGCCAGCGCGTCTCGCCGGGCGTGTCTGAGAGCTTTGGCGTGACGTTCGGCAGCGTGATGTCGCGCCCGTCCTGCCACTTGAAGGTCTGGATCATCTGGCGCGCGACGTACTGCGGATCGCTGAACATGTCGGCCACGCTGTAGATGCGGCCCACGGGCACATCGGCGGCGTTCAGCACGTCGAGTGCCTCGTCGATCGTGCGATGCGCGAGCCACGCGGCGATCGCGCCGTCGATCTCCTGCGTGCGCGGCACGCGGCCGTCGTTGTGCGCGAGGGCGGGATCGTTCGCGAGATCGTCGCGGTCGATCGCCGTCATCAGGCGCTTGAAGATGGGGTCGCTATTGCCGCCGATCACGATGCTGCCGTCGCGGCACGGATACGTGTTCGACGGCACGATGCCGGGCAGCGACGCGCCCGTGCGTTCGCGCACCATGCCGTAGACGCCATATTCGGGCACCACGCTTTCCATCATGTTGAACACGGCCTCATACAGCGCAACGTCGACGACCTGACCCTTGCCGCCGTTCACCTGCTTGTGATGCAGCGCCATCAGCGCGCCGATCACGCCGTGCAGCGCCGCGATCGAGTCGCCGATCGAAATGCCGATACGCGGCGGCGGCAAGTCCGGATAGCCGGTGATATGGCGCAGCCCGCCCATCGATTCGGCAATCGCGCCAAAACCGGGACGGTCGCGATACGGCCCCGTCTGCCCGTAGCCCGACAGGCGCACCATCACAAGGCCGGGGTTGTCGGCCGACAGCACGTCATAACCCAGCCCGAGTTTTTCGAGCAGACCGGGCCGGAAATTCTCGACGACGATGTCGGCCTCTTTCGCGAGCTTGCGGACGATTTCCTTGCCTTCGTCGGCTTTCAGATTGATCGTCACCGACTTCTTGTTGCGCGCCTGCACGGCCCACCACAGCGACGTGCCGCCCACTTCCGGGTACAGCTTGCGCCATTTGCGCAGCGGATCACCGCCCTTCGGATCTTCGATCTTGATGACGTCGGCGCCGAACTCGCCGAGAAAGCGCGCGGCGAACGGACCGGCGATCAGCGTGCCGAGTTCGAGCACCTTGACCCCCGCGAGCGGGCCTTTTGGCGCGTTGCGAGGATCGTCAGGCTTGTCGGCCGTTGAGGAAGTCGATGCGCTCATGTGTCTCCTGATTCTTTTTTCGAGTGGCCGTTCGGCCCCGTGTCTGCGCGTCTGCGCACGCCAGCAGGAACGAGCAGGAACAAGCGGCAACAAGCGGGCCCGCTACATCGAACGCCGGTCCAGCATCGCGCGCGCGATCGTGCCCGCGTCGACATACTCCAGCTCGCCGCCGACGGGCACGCCGCGCGCGAGCCGCGTGACGGCGAGGCCGCGCGCCTTCAGCGTTTGCCCGAGGTAATGCGCGGTGGCCTCGCCTTCGTTCGTGAAGTTGGTGGCAAGCACGACTTCCTTCACGATGCCGTCCGAGGCGCGCTTGACGAGCCGGTCGAAGTGAATCTCTTTCGGGCCGATGCCGTCGAGCGGACTGAGACGGCCCATCAGCACGAAATACAGGCCGCGCCAGGTCATCGTCTGTTCGAGCATGATCTGGTCGGCGGGCGTTTCGACGACGCACAGGAGCGTCGGGTCCCGCTCGGTATCGCTGCAGACCTCGCAGATCTGCGCTTCCGTGAACGTGTTGCACTTCTCGCAGTGCTGCAGATGCTCCGTCGCAAACAACAGCGAGCGGCCGAGCTTCTCTGCGCCTTCGCGATCGTGCTGCATCAGGTGATAAGCCATGCGCTGCGCGGAC
This sequence comes from Paraburkholderia bengalensis, assembly GCF_037126505.1. Taxonomy (NCBI): domain Bacteria; kingdom Pseudomonadati; phylum Pseudomonadota; class Betaproteobacteria; order Burkholderiales; family Burkholderiaceae; genus Paraburkholderia; species Paraburkholderia bengalensis. The sequence goes on along the minus strand of NZ_JACFYJ010000069.1, from coordinate 1,349 downwards.
TTCGGACCGACGCCAGGCAGTGCGCGCAGCGCTTCGACGAGCGCCGACAAGGCGGAAGGTTGTTTCATGCTGGTACGGCGGCGTCGATCGATAGAGGGTTGAATCGCGCACAGGACGTGGCGCGGACGTGGCGCGCGCAAGTGCGCTCGCGCGTGACAACGCGTAACGCCCATCCAGGCGGGCGCACGCGCGGCCAACCGGCCACGAGGCGCCCGCGCGACGCCCGGTGCGATCAGAACGGCAGCTTGAATCCCGGCGGCAGCGGCAGGCCGGACGTCATGCCGCCCATCTTCTCCTGCGCGGTGGCTTCCGCCTTGCGCACGGCATCGTTGAATGCAGCGGCGACGAGGTCTTCGAGCATGTCCTTGTCGTCGGCGAGCAGGCTCGGATCGATCGACACGCGGCGCACATCGTTCTTGCAGGTCATCGTCACCTTGACGAGACCCGCGCCCGACTGCCCCTCGACTTCGATCTGCGCGAGTTGCTCCTGCATCTTCTTCATGTTCTCTTGCATCTGCTGGGCCTGCTTCATCAGCCCGGCGAGTTGGCCTTTCATCATGGACTTGCTCCTTCTTGATAGTCGATTCGGGTTCGCGCGCCTGACGCGCGGCGTGCGTGAAAATCAGTGGCTGGCGGCGCTCTGCCCGCCTTCGGCGCCCGGCGCGAGCGGACGCACCGAGCCCGGCACGATGCTCGCGCCGAATTCCCGGATCAGCGACTGCACGAACGGATCGGCGCCGATCTCGCGCTCGGCTTCCTGTTGACGTTTGGCGCGCTCGATCGAATCGAGCACGGCGGCCGTGCGCCGCACGGGACCGACTTCGACCTGCACATCGATCTCGCTGCCCAGACGCTCGGCGAGCGCCGCCTTGAGCTTCGCGATCTGCGCGGCTTCCGTGTAAAGCTGGACGGCCACGTTGAGCCTCAGCGTCTTGCCGTCGACGGACATCAATTCGCTGTTGAACGCGAGCTGGTAGGCAATGCCTTTGAGCGGCAGCGTCACGGCGAGCGCGGGCCAGTCGCCTTCGAAACCGATTGCGTCGAGCCGCACGGCGGCCGGCAGCGTGCGAATGTCGACGACGGGCGCCGGCGCAGGTGGCGCGGCGGACGCGTGAGTCCGGCCGACGAGCATGTCGTCGGGGCCGCTGTCGAAGACGGGCACGAAGTTGTCGTCGGGCGGCGCGAAATATGCATCATCCGACGAGGCGGGTAAGTAGTCGTCAGGCGCAATGTCTTCCCACGGCGGCACGGCTGATCCGCCCTGCTGCTGTGCCGCGCGCGGCGTTTGGGGACGCGCCGCGGCTTCCTGCTGCGCGGCGCCAGCCCGGCGCGCGGGGTCGGGTGTCGGT
>NZ_JACFYJ010000068.1:0-44286 GCF_037126505.1 Paraburkholderia bengalensis | reverse complement strand
CAAACGACCCGGCCGCGCATGCGACCGGGTCGTCAAATCCCGCCCTTCACGTTACACCGTTCGGTACCTCAGAAAAGACCTTAACTGAACGGCATTACCACATATGCGCGCTTTTTCCGGGCGTTGCTGCGAACCTGTTTGTGGTCGCCTTCAGAACCCGCGCGACATCACGGCAACGCCGATTGTCACGATGCCCAGCACCAGATTCACGACGACGAGCCGCCGCACCGTGCCCACCGCCCGCGCGCCGTCGGGCCATTTCTGCGCCTGCACGGCGCGGCGAATGCGCGGAAAGACCGCGAAACGGATATGCCCGAAAATCAGCATCATGACGATGCCGATGCCTGCCATTGCGTGCAGTTGCCAAGTGGCGTGACCGCCACCGAATTGCATCAGCAAGAAGCCGCCCGTCAGCAGAATGACGATGACGGACACGCCGACCCAGTTGAAGAAGCGGCCAAACACAGACTCCCACAGCGGCAGGCGCAACTGCGGCGATAAATCTTCGAGTGCGGGGCGCAGGCAGAAATGCGCGAACACCATGCCGCCGATCCACACGGCGACGCCCAACAGATGCAAAAACAGCGCGACTTCGATCGCCTTGTTCATAGTTGTTTTCCTTACCCGATGCAGCGCGTTGCCATCATGTCCGTTCGATTCACGTCGGCGCCCATCTGCGCCAATGACCGCATTCGACCCGTGACATCTCGCGCAGTTCAATCCCGCGCAAACTGTTTCGTGTTGCGCCGTGAGACGCCCCGCTCACGGCATGTTCCGCGGCGCGCCGGTAAAACGGCACGCCGCGATCCGGATAGTACGTCGAGGTAACGATGCCGTGCGCAGCGAGCGAACGCACACCATGCGATCGCACCGCATGCACGGCTTTCGCGGCCGCGTTACCCGACCTTACTCGCCCAGCACCGGGCGCAGCGACGTCACTTCCTTGAGCTTCGTATCCGGCGTGCGGCCCTTGCGTGCGCGCTTGCCGACATTCGGTTCGAGCGCCTTGCCCGACAACTGCTCTTCCGCCGGCTTGTTGCGATACATGCCTTGCAACACGACGCCTGCGCTGCTGATGGCGAGTGCCTGCACGAGCGCTTCGTTGGGATCGAGCGCCATCAGGATCACCCCACGTCCGCCGCCCGACAGCGTCTTCATCTCATCGAGACCGAACACCAGCAGCCGCCCGCCACCCGACAGACAGGCGACCTGCGTCGCGTCGGGGAGCATCGGCATCGGCGCGAGCGGCGTCGCCCCTTCGTCGATTGTCATGAACGCCTTGCCGGCCTTCACGCGGCTCACCATGTCGCCGACCTTCGCGATGAAGCCGAAACCGTTCGACGACGCCAGCAGCAACGCCTGTTCCGCCGACGCGGCGTAGTAATGCATCAGATGCGTGCCCGATTCGAGTTCGATCAGCGACGTGACGGGCACGCCGTCCCCGCGCCCCCCCCGGCAATTGCGCGACGGACACGGAATACACCCGGCCCTTGCTGCCCCACGCGATCAGCGTGTCAGGCGTGCGGCACTGGAACGCGGCGTAGAGGCCGTCGCCCGCCTTGAACGTGAAGCCAGCGGGATCGAGCCCGTGGCCCTTCAGCGCGCGCACCCAGCCCTTTTGCGACACGACGACGGTGACAGGTTCATCGACGACACGCGCTTCGAACGTCGCGCGCTTTTCCTGCTGGATCAGCGTGCGGCGATCGTCGCCATATTGCTTTGCGTCCGCTTCGATTTCCTTGATGAGCAGGCGCTTCATCGCGGGTTCGCTGCCGAGCAGTTCTTCGAGCTTGGCCTTTTCGTCGCGCAGTTCGGACAGTTCCTTTTCGATCTTGATCTTCTCGAGGCGCGCCAACTGACGCAGCCGGATTTCGAGAATGTCTTCGGCCTGACGATCAGACAGACCAAAGGCGTCGATCAGCGCCGTCTTGGGTTCTTCCGATTCGCGAATGATGCGGATGACTTCGTCAATGTTCAAAAAGACGATCATCCGGCCTTCGAGGATGTGAATCCGGTCGTTGACCTTGCCCAGACGATGCTGCGAACGACGCGTGACCGTCGTGAAGCGGAAGCCGATCCACTCGTGCAGGATCTCACCGAGACCCTTCTGACGCGGGCGTCCATCCGCGCCGACCATCACGAGATTCAGCGCCGCGTTCGATTCGAGGCTCGTATGCGCGAGCAGCGTGTTGACGAACTCGGTCTGATCGATCCGGCTCGACTTCGGCTCGAAAACGAGACGCACGGGCGCATCTTTGCCGGATTCGTCGCGGACGGCGTCGAGCAGACCAAGAAGCGTCTGCTTCGTCTGCAACTGTTCCGGCGTCAACGACTTCTTACCGAGCTTGATCTTAGGATTCGTCTGTTCCTCGATCTCCTCGAGCACCTTTTGGCCGGAAGTGTTCGGCGGCAACTCAGTGATGACGAGTTGCCACTGACCGCGCGCGAGATCTTCGATCTTCCAGCGTGCACGGACCTTAAGGCTGCCGCGCCCTGTCTCATACGCTTGCGAGATTTCGGCTTCGCTCGAAATGATCTGGCCGCCGCCCGGGAAGTCTGGACCGGGCACATGCTGCATCAGATCGGCATGTGTGATCTTCGGATTGCGGATCATCGCGACGGCAGCCGCCGCGACTTCGCGCAGATTGTGCGACGGGATTTCCGTCGCGAGACCCACCGCGATGCCCGACGCGCCGTTTAGCAGCACGAACGGCAGACGCGCGGGCAGCAACTTGGGCTCTTCGAACGAGCCGTCGTAGTTCGGCATGAAATCGACGGTGCCCTGATCGATTTCGTCGAGCAGCAGTTTCGCGATCGGCGTGAGGCGCGCTTCCGTGTAACGCATCGCCGCCGCGCCGTCGCCGTCGCGCGAGCCGAAGTTGCCCTGGCCGTCGATCAGCGGATAGCGCATCGAAAAATCTTGCGCGAGACGCACGAGCGCGTCGTACGCCGACTGATCGCCGTGCGGGTGATATTTACCCAGCACGTCGCCGACCACGCGCGCCGACTTCACCGGCTTCGCGTTGTCGCCGAGACCCATTTCGTTCATCGCGTACAGAATGCGCCGCTGCACGGGCTTCTGGCCGTCGCAGACGTCGGGCAGCGCGCGTCCCTTCACCACGCTCACCGCGTAGTCGAGATATGCGCGTTCCGCGTAGTTGCCGAGCGTCAGCACGTCCCCTTCGGGCGCGGCCGGTTCAGTGAACAGATCGGGAGTGTTGTCGTCCATCTAGATTCCGTGTCCTTGTTGGCGGCGCGCGCTTCGTGCTGCGTCGGCCGCGGCCGCGAGCGCGAAGCGCGGCGGCGCTCAGATATCCGCTTCGACCTGGTTGCCCTTCTCTTCGAGCCAGCTACGGCGCGACGCCGCTTCGCCCTTGCCCATCAGCATCGTCATGCGTGCGACGGTCGCGTCGAAGTCGAGGTCGCCGAGCGCCACCGGCGACAGACGCCGCGTGTCCGGGTTCATCGTCGTGTCCCACAGCTGTTCGGCGCTCATTTCGCCCAAACCCTTGAAGCGGCTGATCGACCATTGCGATTCGCGCACGCCGTCCTTGCGCAGCTTGTCGAGAATCGCTTCCAGTTCGCCTTCATCGAGCGCGTACAGCTTCTGCGCGGGCTTCTTGCCGCGCGCGGGGGCATCGACGCGAAACAGCGGCGGCCGCGCGACATGCACGTGCCCGCGCTCGATCAGCTGCGGGAAGTGCTTGAAGAACAGCGTGAGCAACAGCACCTGAATATGAGAACCGTCGACGTCCGCATCGGACAAGATGCAGATCTTGCCGTAGCGCAGATTGGAGAGATCGACTGTGTCATCCGGATTGTGCGGATCGACGCCGATCGCCACAGAAATGTCGTGCACTTCGTTGTTGGCGAAGAGACGATCGCGCTCCGTTTCCCAGGTATTCAGCACCTTGCCCCGCAGCGGGAGGATGGCCTGGTATTCCTTGTCGCGGCCCATTTTTGCCGAGCCGCCCGCCGAATCGCCCTCGACGAGAAACAGTTCATTGCGGCCGATTTCCGTCGATTCGCAATCGGTCAGCTTGCCGGGCAGCACGGCGACGCCCGAGCTCTTGCGCTTCTCGACCTTTTGACCTGCGCGCGTGCGCGCCTGCGCCTGCTTGATGACGAGATCGGCGAGCTTCTTGCCATGGTCGACGTGCTGGTTCAGCCACAGTTCGAGCGCGGGGCGCGCGAACGACGACACCAGCTTGACGGCATCGCGGCTATTCAGACGTTCCTTGATTTGCCCCTGGAACTGCGGATCGAGCACCTTCGCGGACAGCACGAACGACACGCGCGCGAATACGTCTTCCGCGAGCAGCTTGACGCCCTTCGGCTGCAGATTGTGCAACTCGACGAAGCTCTTTACGGCCTGAAAGAGACCGTCGCGCAAACCGGCTTCGTGCGTGCCGCCTGCGGGCGTGGGAATCAGGTTCACGTACGACTCGCGCGTGAGCGGCCCTTCTTCGCTCCACGCGACGACCCACGCCGCGCCCTCTCCCTCGGCGAACGTTTCCTCATTCGAGCGCGAGCTTTCCGCGTAGCGTTCGCCTTCGAAGAGAGGAATCAGCAGCTCGCTGCCCGCCATGCCTTCCATCAGGTAGCCGCGCAGACCGTCTTCGTACTTCCAGCTTTGACGTTCGCCCGTTTTTTCATTGACAAGTACGACTTCGACGCCCGGCAGCAGCACCGCTTTCGAGCGCAGCAGCCGTTGCAGTTCGCCGAGGGGCAGATTGGGCGAATCGAAATATTTCGGGTCGGCCCAGGCGGTCACGCGCGTGCCCGACTTCTTGTCGGCTTTTGTCGCGGCGCGCACCCGCAGCGGCTCGATGACATCGCCGTGCGAAAAGCTGAGTTCGGCGACCTTGCCGTCGCGCCAGACGGTCACGTCGAGGCGCGTGGACAGCGCGTTCGTCACCGACACGCCGACGCCGTGCAGACCGCCCGAGAATGTATAGGCGCCGCCCGCCGCCTTGTCGAACTTGCCGCCTGCGTGCAGGCGCGTGAAAACGATTTCGACGACGGGGACGCCCTCTTCCGGATGCATGCCGAACGGAATGCCGCGCCCGTCGTCCTCGACGGATACGGAATGGTCGGCATGCAGCGTGACCGTGATCTGACGGCCGTAGCCGCCGAGCGCTTCGTCGGACGCGTTGTCGATGACTTCCTGAATGATATGCAGCGGATTTTCGGTGCGCGTGTACATGCCGGGCCGCTGTTTGACCGGCTCCAGGCCCTTGAGCACCTTGATCGATGCTTCGCTATACGCGGCGTTAGGCTTTTTCGTTGACATGGCTTGCTCGGGTCCGTCGGTTCATCGTTGTCCACATGTCTTGTGGACAGGTGCGTGGACAATGCGTTGAGTTCTCAAAAAAAACGAAACGAAACAACGGAGTGTGTGCGCTGCATGGGTTGCGTGCAGCGGTTATCGGTTTGCCCTGTCTGCTTTCCAAGGTTCTCCGGCGCGCCCGCTATTGCGCGACGCGCTGGAACGACCGTGGGAAGCAGGTCCGCGGGTATTTTACTGATTTCGATGCGCGGGGCAATTTAGATGATGGGTGTAGGACAATTGGCAGGAAAAACCGCCGACACCCCGTGCGCTATTTCCGCTTGCTCTCCAGCTCGTCCCACCGTTCGATTGCGGCGAGCAGTTCGTCGTCGATGGCCGCGTAGCGCTCGGTCAGCCGCGCGCCCTCCTGCGCGTCCTTGACGAAGATCGATCCGTCCTCGATTTGCGCGGCGATCGTCTTCTGCTCTGCTTCGAGCGCGGCGATCTTTTCGGGCAGCGCCTCCAGCTCGCGTTGCTCCTTGAAAGAAAGCTTGACGGTGCGCTGCGCGTTGCGGCCCGCCGCGCTTTCCTTCGGCGCGGCCTCTTTCGGCTGCTCTTTGGGCGCGCCCTGCTGCGTGATCTGCTCCGAACGATCGCGCTGGATCTGCCAGTCGGTGAAGCCGCCCACGTATTCGCGCCACTTGCCCTCGCCCTCGGACGCGATCACCGACGTCACCACGTTGTCCAGGAACGCGCGGTCGTGGCTCACTAGCAGCACGGTGCCGTCGTAATCCGTGAGCAGTTCTTCGAGCAGTTCGAGCGTCGGGATGTCGAGGTCGTTGGTCGGCTCGTCGAGCACCAGCACGTTCGCAGGCCGCGCGAACAGACGCGCGAGCAGCAGCCGGTTGCGCTCGCCGCCCGACAGCGACTTGACGGGCGAACGCGCGCGCTCCGGCGCAAACAGAAAATCGCCGAGATAGCTCATCACGTGCTTTTTCTGGCCGTTGATCTCGACCCAGTCGCTACCGGGGCTGATCGTGTCGGCGAGGCTTTTTTCCAGGTCGAGCTGCGCGCGCATCTGGTCGAAGTACGCGACCTGCAGATTCGTGCCCACGCGCACGTTGCCTTCATCCGGCTGCAACTCGCCGAGGATCAGCTTGAGCAGCGTGGTCTTGCCGGCGCCGTTCGGCCCGACGAAACCGATCTTGTCGCCGCGCATCACCGTCGTCGAGAAACGGTCGACCACCGTACGCTCGCCATAGCGCTTCGTGACATCCGTGAGTTCCGCGACGATCTTGCCGGACTTCTCGCCCTGTCCCACGTCGAGCTTCACGTTGCCCTGCACGTTGCGGCGTTCTTCGCGTTCCTTGCGCATCTGCACGAGCCGGGCGATCCGGCCGACGCTGCGCGTACGGCGCGCCTCGACGCCCTTGCGAATCCATACTTCTTCCTGCGCCAGCAGCTTGTCGAACTTCTCGTTTTCGACGCGCTCCACTTCCAGCTGCTGCGCCTTGCGCGTCTGATACGCGGAGAAATTGCCCGGATACGACAGCAGACGCCCGCGATCCAATTCGACGATGCGCGTGGCGACACGGTCGAGAAACGCGCGATCGTGCGTGATGAACAACAGGCCCGCGCGCTGTGCGATCAGCAGTTCCTCGAGCCAGCGAATACCGTCGAAGTCCAGATGGTTGGTCGGCTCGTCGAGCAGCAGCACGTCCGGCTGCACGACGAGTGCGCGCGCGAGCGCGACGCGCTTCTGCATGCCGCCCGACAGCGAGCCGACGAGCGCGTCGCCGTCGAGGCCGATCTGCGCGAGCGTCGTGGCCACACGCGTGCGCCAGTTCCATGCATCCGTCGCATCGAGCGACGATTGCAGTGCGTTCATGCGCGCGAGCAGCGCGTCGTGCTGCGCGCCTTCGGGCGTTTCGGCCAGATCGTGCGCGACCGTGTTGTACTCGTCGAGCAGCGCGCTCTGGTGCGTGAGACCCGCGGCGACCGTATCGAACACGGTCACGGCGCCGTCGAACTCCGGTTCCTGCGGCACGTACACAGTGACGAGATCCTGCTGCCGCGTGATGAGACCGTCGTCGGGCCTGGCAAGCTCGGCAACGATCTTCAGCAGCGACGACTTGCCCGCGCCGTTACGGCCGATCAGCCCGACGCGCTCGCCGGCTTCGAGAGAAAAATCCGCGTGATCGAGCAGCGCGACGTGGCCGAACGCCAGTTGCGCGCCCGTGATGGTGTAAAGCGACATGGAAAATGAGCAAACCAGCGATGAGTCGGAAGCGCTCATTGTACCTATCGGCGGCGTCCGGACTGACTCGACGCGGCCCGGCACGATGGCATAGGACGAATGACGCTTGCGCCGATGCCGGCGCAAGCGAGCACCCGCTGCACGTGCAACCATGCCAGCCGGGAAGCGCGCTTCGCCGGCCGTGAGCCGCGAGCGTAGCGCCGCTGTTACTTCACGTGAATCGTGATCGTCTTGCTCATGTCCGGGCCGTACGAGCGGTGGGCGCCGTCGCCAAAATCGAGCGTCAGCGTGTGGTCGCCGGGCGGCAGCGTAATCTCCGTTTCCGTCTGGCCTTTGCCGAAATGGAGCGACCTGTCGTTGGCGGGAATCACGTCCCCCTTCGGCAGCGGCTGCCCGTCGATGATCAGATGATGATGCCCCGTGCCTTCCGTCATCGTGCCGGCGGGCGCGACCTTCATGCCATCGACGGCGAACTTCACGTGGATGGGATTGCTCACGGTCGCGCCGTCCTTCGGCTCGACGAAGGACACGCCAGCGGCATGCGCCACGCCCGACACGACCAGCATGCCCGCGCACGCTGCGCCGGCCAACCATCGGTTATTCAGCATCGTTGTTCTCCTTGGCGAAAGCGGATCGATGGGCGCAATGGCATGAGACGGCATCGCGCGAGCGCGCGTCATGGGTCGACGCACACACGACGCACGCGCAATGCTGCACAGCGCACGGCCGCGCCGCACAGAAAGAATACACGGCAGCAGGCGCCGATCTGCGCCAGAATCGCCCACCCGCGCGCCGCTTCGCATTGATTTAGAACGATAAACAGAGCGACTTGCCCGAGTCTTTCCGCGAATTCCGGTAATATTGCGGGTCGCCGCCGGATGCCCCATAAAGGGGCAGATTGGCGCATTGTGCGGTTATCAGATGAAGAGCGTGTGTCGTGAGTGAAGTGATCGAATACAAGAGCTGGGTCTGCCTGATTTGCGGCTGGATCTACAACGAAGAGGAAGGTTTGCCGGAAGAAGGGATCGCAGCGGGGACGCGTTTCGCCGACATCCCGGAAGATTGGCGCTGCCCGCTGTGCGACGTGGGCAAGGCGGAATTCGCCGTCGTCGAGTTCTGACGGACGACGGGCGCACGAAGCACGCGCCCGTCGTGCCTCGAGCGGTCCGCGGAATCTGTGTTCCGCGGACCGTTTTGTTTGAGTCGTCCAACGCGGCTGCGCGCCGTGCGCGATCGGGCGCGCGGCAGCGGGAACGCATGCTGCGAAAGGCGTTTGGGCCAGCGGGCGATTTGCTATACTCTGCGCTCGTCGGCGGCTCCTCCCCGTAGTTCAATGGATAGAACGAGTGCCTCCTAAGCGCTAGATACAGGTTCGATTCCTGTCGGGGGGACCACCCAATCGGCGACGGACACGCCACAACGAAAAACCCGCAAAGCGCGAGCTGTTGCGGGTTTTTTGTTTGCTGCAGTTTTTCACTGAGCGCCGCGCCGTGCGCGGCATGCCTGTTCCTCCGGCGGCCGATTAGCGGCGGCGCACCGCGTAGACCCTCGCCAGTTGCAGGTCACGCTGATCGAAAAAGCGGGCAAGCACGAACAGCGAAGCGGCAGCAAACGGCCAAAGCACGAAAAAGGTAGCGAGCATCATCGACTCCAGAGCGAAACAGTTGAATCGAGTGTACCGGCTCGCTTCGCAAAGAAAACTATCGGAATTGCTAAAACACAGTTCCCTTTTTCGACAACGAAACCACGCTCGACGGCATGGCGCGGCTCCTGGCGATGTTCTCGGGCATTGCGCCTCCCGTCAGCGTCGCCGGGGCGTGACAAAATCACGCATTTCGCGCAACACCCGCCAGGACAACGAAGGATTTCTTATGGACATCAACAAGCAAGTCGCCGCCCTCACCACTTCCGAATTGCAGACGGCGGGCGCAAGCCAGGCGACGGCCATTGCCGTCAGCGTGCTGCTGCGTCATCTCAGCTCGCCAGAACTGTCGAAGCTGCTCAGTTCCGCTTTCGAAAACCACCAGGCGGTCATGCTGCAGACGCCGTGGCCGGATCAGATGCTGCAATCGTTCGAAGCGACGCGCCGCTTTCTCGAGGGCGCCGCCAAACCGTCCGCAAGTCCCGATCAGCCGGCGTGAGCCTGCGGGCGATTGCGGCAAATCGCTCACGGGACAGGCACACGGGTCCGCATGGCCCGCGCCAGCAGCCGGAGGCCAGCAAGATGGGCGGCGTGCACCCGCGCCGACGCCGGCGCGGCCAGGCAACGTACGCTCTCCCACCTAGCGCGTCATTTGTCTGACGACGCGCGGCGCGCGTCCCCCTATCATTGCGTCAGCCCCAGATTCATCGTGTCGACCGATGCCTTATCCCTACAACCTCGCAGTCGCCGCCGGCCTGGTGCTCGTCGTGCTCACCTGCGGCCTCGCCCTTGCGCTGACATGAGCTGACCCGCTCGCACGCCTCCCGCGCGATCGCTGGATCGCCCGCCTCGATGTGCCGTTCGATGGAACGGCCAAAATATTTTCGTCCGGACCCTAAAGTTTCCCCGCGCCCTGCCGTAGTGCGGGTCATGGATACTTACCTCACTTCATCGGCGGGATCGTTCAAATCGACTCTGATCGATCAGGACCTCGCGCACATTGCCCGCGTGATGCGGCCTTCGATGCATGGCGACCTGGGTGGGGCGATCCTCCCGGCCGCCTACTGGCGCAGGCGGCTCCTGGAGTTGCTCGAAGCCGGGCATCTGACCAACTCGCAGCTCTGCGCGATCGACGACCTGCTGCTGCAGCTCGACGACCTGTGCGCGAAGGAACTGCTGCCGCTGCCTGTAACGACGACACGGCCCGCGGCGTCGCGCGACGCGAACCGCCATCGCGTGCGCGGCACGCGCTGAAATCACAAGCGACAGAAGGCTGCGGCCCGCCGCGCCGCAGAACGGCTGCACGCCGCGCATTTAACATTCGTTGACCCGCGCACTGTCCGCCTTTTGATGCTGCCGCCCCAGCAGCGCGAACGGGCTTGTCGCCGGGGCTGCTCCCTTCCTCTTGGGCCGCCATCCGGCGTCCAGCGAAATTTGTCCCCAAAACACGCGACGATCGCAAATTAGGGACATTCGTAGGTCATAATGTCCGCAAAAATACCCAGCAAGGACTCCTGTGACCCAGGCTTCACCGCTTGAACTGCTGAAGCAGGCGCGCGCCCGCTTCACCCAAAAAGAAATCGCCGCGCATGTCGGCAAGGACATCAAGACGGTGCGCCGCTGGGAAAAGGGCGAAACGCCTTGCCCCGCGATGCTCGAACCGGCGCTCCACGCACTGCTGTCGGCAGCGGCCGCACCCAACGCGCGCTCGCATACGGGCGACGGTCCGCGCACGCGCTTCATCGACCTGTTCGCCGGCATCGGCGGCATCCGGATGGGCTTCGAGGCGCACGGCGCACAGTGCGTTTTCACCAGCGAGTGGAACGCGTTCTCGCAGAAGACCTATCGTGAAAACTTCGCTGAGCATTTCGATGAAAGCTTCGTCGACAGCGCCGCGCCGCCGGACGGCACGCCAGATCACACGCTGATCGGCGACATCGTCACGTTTCCCGCCGAGCAGGTGCCCGCGCACGACATCCTGCTCGGCGGCTTTCCGTGCCAGCCGTTCTCGATTGCGGGCGTCAGCAAGAAGAATGCGCTCGGCCGCCCGCACGGGTTCGAGTGCACGACCCAGGGCACGCTCTTTTTCGATGTCGCGCGCATCATCGCCACGCGACGTCCCGCAGCGTTTCTGCTCGAAAACGTGAAGAACCTGCTGTCGCACGACAAGGGCCGCACGTTCGACGTGATCCTGCAGACGCTGCGCGACGAACTCGGCTACGAAGTCCACTATCGCGTGATCGACGGCGCGCATTTCACGCCGCAGCATCGCGAGCGGATCATCATCGTCGGCTTTCGCGGCAAGACGTCTTTTTCATGGGACGATTTGCGTCTGCCCGCAGAAGGTCCGCGCCTCGCGTCGATCCTGCATAAGACAGATGGCAGCGAGCCCGTGCTGCCATGGGATGACGAACGCTTTTTCGATCACGCCATACGCCGCGTTCAGCCGAAGTACACGCTGACACCCAAGCTCTGGACCTATCTTCAGAATTACGCGGACAAGCATCGCGCGGCGGGCAACGGTTTCGGCTACGGCATGGCGTATCCGCAAAGCGTGACGCGCACGCTGTCGGCGAGATATCACAAGGACGGCTCGGAAATCCTCGTCTATCAGGGCGAGAAAAGCCGTCCGCGCCGCCTGACGCCGCGCGAATGCGCACGGCTGATGGGCTTTCCCGACACGTACCGCATTCCCGTCAGCGATACGCAGGCGTATCGCCAGTTCGGCAACAGCGTCGTCGTGCCTGTGATGCGCGAAGTCGCGCGCATCATGCTGCCGCACGTGCTCGCGCTCACGCGCGCGCAGCAAGACGCGCACGCCGCGGAGCTAGCGGCCTGATGGTCGATATCGTCGATGCCGCCACGCGCAGCCGGATGATGTCCGGCATCCGCGGACGCAACACGAAACCCGAAATCCTGATCCGCAGCCTGCTGCATCGGCGCGGCTTTCGGTTCCGGCTCGACGCACGCGACCTGCCCGGCCGTCCCGACATCGTGCTGCCGCGCTATCGCGCGGTGATCTTCGTGCATGGCTGCTTCTGGCATGGCCACGATTGCCCGCTCTTCAAATGGCCGCAGACGCGCCCGGAGTTCTGGCGCGAGAAGATCGGCCGCAATCGCGCCAACGACGCGAAAGCCCAGGCCGCGCTGCTGGAGCACGGCTGGCGCGTCGCGACGGTGTGGGAATGCGCCTTGCGTGGAGCGAACCGGGATATCGACGGCGTGTTGCAACGGCTCGTCGACTGGCTGGACGGCGACGCGCCGCTGCACGAGGAGCGCGCATAACGTTGCGCCCGCAGCTGGATCTGGCGGACGGGCGGACTTTGCGAACCGCCGGCCGACACGCCGCGAATATTGCAAGGTGCCGGTGCTACACTCGATTGGCTCGCTGGTGTTTTTCAGGCGGTTCGACCGGCGGCTCCCGTCCATCCTGGAACCATCCATAGAAGGAGGCACATGATGGCTGATTTTCGCATCTGGTCGGACGACTTCCCCGCCAACGGCTTCATGCCAAAGGCGCAAGAAATGAACGACAAATCGTTCGGCGTCGACGGCGAAGGCGAGAACGTTTCTCCCGCGCTGCAATGGGATGCACCGCCCGCCGATACGCAGAGCTTCGCGCTCACCGTCCATGATCCCGACGCGCCCACGGGCAGCGGCTTCTGGCATTGGGTCGTGGTCAATATCCCCGCCGACGCGCGCTCGCTGCCGCGCAACGCGGGCAAGGCCGACGGCAGCCTGCTGCCGCAGGGCGCGCTGCAGTTTCGCAACGACTACGGCACGGTGGGTTTCGGCGGCGCCGCGCCGCCGCGCGGCGACAGGCCGCACCGCTTCCTCTATCGGATTCACGCGCTCAAGGTCGCGCACCTGCCTCTTTCCGCCGATACGACCAACGCGGTTGCGCGCATGATGACGCATCTGAACGAAATCGATTCGGCCACCTACACCGGCCTGTACGAGCTGAAGTAGCCGTGGCGCGGCGCGTGTCGCAACCCTGCTGCGCGCCCGGCCGTCAACTTCATCCGCCTCGGCGTCGCAGGCGCCGGGGCGCGCTCGGTGCCGGGCGGGACGTTTCCCGCCGCAACGGCACGCATCGCGATCCTGTGCTCTACCGGCGCGCGCGCCACCGTTCTAAATAACAAAGACAATGCCAGCAAGTTCGTCGAGGAACAGCCGCAACGCATCGGGCGCGCCCCGCTCCGCCGCCCATCCCGCCGACGACGCCGAACAGGGACTGCCGCTGCCGCAGCGCTACTGGGCGATTCTCGTCGTCGCGCTGGGCATCACGCTCGCCGTGCTCGACAGCGCGATCGCCAACGTCGCGCTGCCGACCATCGCACGCAACCTGAACGCCAGCGCCGCCAGCTCGATCTGGGTCGTCAACGCGTACCAGCTGTCGGTGACGATCTCACTCCTTCCGCTCGCGTCGCTCGGCGACCGGATCGGCTACCGGCGTATTTACTTATCGGGGCTGGTGCTGTTCACGGTCGCGTCGCTCGGCTGCGCGCTCGCCTCTTCGCTGCCGACGCTTGCACTCGCCCGCGTGATCCAGGGGTTCGGCGCGGCGGGCATCATGAGTGTGAACACGGCGCTCGTGCGGATGATCTATCCGCCCGCGCAGCTCGGGCGCGGCGTCGCCATCAACGCGATGGTGGTCGCGACCTCGTCGGCTGTGGGACCGACGGTGGCGTCAGCCGTGCTCGCCGTCGCGGCGTGGCCGTGGCTGTTCGCGATCAACGTGCCCATCGGCGTCGCGGCGATCGCGGTCGGCCTGCGCGCGTTGCCGCGCAATGAACCGCATCCGTCGCCGTACGACTACACGAGCGCGGTGATGAACGCGTTCGTATTCGGCCTCGTGATCTTCGCCGTCGACGGCTTCGGCCACGGCGAGCGTTACGGCTACGTCGCCGCCGAGCTAATCGCCGCGTGCGGGATCGGTTTTTTCTTCGTGCGGCGGCAGCTGACGCAGCCCGCGCCGCTCCTGCCCATCGATCTGCTGCGCATTCCCATCTTCGCGCTGTCGGTGGGCACGTCGGTGTGCTCGTTCTGCGCGCAGATGCTCGCCTTCGTGTCGCTGCCGTTCCTGCTGCAGGACCATCTCGGCATGTCGCAGGTCGAGACGGGTCTGTTGATGACGCCCTGGCCGCTCGTGATCGTCGGCGCGGCACCGCTGTCGGGCGTGCTGTCGGACCGCGTGTCGGCGGGCTGGCTCGGCGGCGCGGGACTCACCGTGCTGTCTCTCGGCCTGCTGCTGCTCGCCACGCTCGGCGCCCATCCGGCGCCGTCCGACATCGTTTGGCGCATGGCGCTGTGCGGCATCGGCTTCGGCATGTTCCAGTCGCCGAACAACCGCACGATGCTGTCGGCGGCGCCGCGCCATCGCAGCGGCGGTGCGAGCGGCATGCTCGGCACGGCGCGGCTGACGGGCCAGACGCTCGGCTCGGCGCTCGTCGCGCTGATCTTCGGCGTGGCGCCTGGACGCGGCCCGACGATCGCGCTGTACGTGGCCGCCGCGTTCGCGGCGCTAGGCGCCGTCGTCAGCCTGATGCGCGTCGCCCGGCACACGGCGCCGCGCGCGTGACACGGATTTTTCGCCGTCCTCGTTTGCGCCTATTCTTGTAGTCGAAGCCGTTGCGCGCCGCCGTTCAGCGCGGCGCCGGCGCGCTTCGCTCAGTTCCTTGAACGAAGGGGGCGCCATGTCACTCATCGTCGCTGGACGTTTCACCACTTTTCCCGCCGCTGAAGCGGCCGCGCAGACGCTCTTCGACAACGGCTTCGTCGCAGAAGACGTCACACTGTTCTTCGTCAATCCGCGCGGCCAGCACGCGCGCCATCCGCTTCCGGAGCATGCCGCCGTCGCGCCGACGATCTCCGCCGCGCCGCCGCCGACCTTGCATCTCCATCATCACGCGATGACGTTCGGCGCCGCCGCGGGCGCCGTGATCGGCGTCGCGGTCTTCACGGCGTTCGCGGCTTCTGTGCCCGTCGTCGTGATCGCGGCGGGCGTGGGCGCGTATCTGGGATCGCTGGTCGGCAAGCTGGTGCAGGCACGCAGTGCGCCGCAAGAGCATCACGACATCGTGCATCACGAATTGCGCAACTCGGGCGTGCTCGTCGCCGTGCACGTGTGCCCGGAGAACCAGATGGAGGCGGCGCGCATTCTGCGCGAGACGGGCGGCGCCGACATCGAGCGCGCGACGGGCCGCTGGCAGCAAGGCAAATGGGCGGACTTCGATCCGCGCGCGACGCCCGTGCCGTTGACGGAACTCAGCCAGCAACGGGCTTGAGAAGACGCCGTGCTGGAATGAATACGGCAGCCTGCGAAGGCTGCCGTCGGCATCGTGCACCCGGGAGAAAGGACGCGTCGCTTGACGCGTCGTGTTTCGTCAAACCGTCACGTCTGCCCGCTTGACGGCCTTCTCCGTCACCGACGAAGCCGTCGCGACATGCCGCAAGTCGGCGAGGAACGTATCGCGCCACACGGACAGATTGTTCTCGCGCAGCGGCGCCATCATGTCCGCGTGACGCGCCTGGCGCTCGGCGAGCGGCATCGACAGCGCGCGCTCCAGCGCCTCGGCCATCTGCGACAGATCGAACGGATTGACGACCAGCGCGCCCGGCAACTGCTCGGCGGCGCCTGCGAATTGCGACAGCACGAGCACGCCGGGATCGGCCGGATCCTGTGACGCCACATATTCCTTCGCGACAAGGTTCATCCCGTCGCGCAGCGGCGTCACGTAGCCGACCTGCGACTGGCGAAACAGCGCCATCAGCAGATTGCGCTCGTACTTGCGGTTCAGATACTGAATCGGCGTCCAGTCGAGCTGCGCAAAGCGTCCGTTGATGCGCCCCGCCTCGCCTTCCAGGTTCTGACGAATGCGCTGGTAAGTCTGCACGTCGGAGCGCGTCGGCGGCGCGATCTGCACAAGCGACACGCGGCCATGCCAGCCCGGCGCGTTCAGCAGCAGACGCTCGAACGCCTGGAAGCGCTCCACCAGCCCTTTCGAATAGTCGAGGCGGTCGACGCTCATGATCAGCTTACGGTCGCGCATCGCGTCGCGCAGGCTGCGTACCTGCTTGCGATCGCTGAACTGTTCGGCCGCCTTCGCGATCGCGTCCGGATAGATGCCAATGGGATACGCGCCGACCTTCAGGAAGCGGCCATACGCATGAATCATGTTCTCGTCGCTCGACGTGCCGTGATGGCCGCGCTCGATATAGTCGACGAACGACTGGCGATCCGCATCCGTCTGAAAGCCGACGACATCGTAGCTGCACATGCATTTCACGAGTTCTTCGTGCGGCGGCACGGTGCGCATGACTTCCGGCACAGGAAACGGAATGTGCAGGAAAAAGCCGATCGGATTCTTCACGCCGAGATCGCGCAGGCAGCGCGCGAACGGCAGCAGGTGATAGTCGTGGACCCAGATGATGTCGCTGGGTTTGAGCATCTCCTTCAGTTGCCGCGCTAGCGTCACGTTCACCCGCAGATAGCCGGCATATTCCTGGCGGTCATAGCGCGACAGGTCGTTGCGGTAGTGGAAGGTCGGCCACAGCGTCGCGTTCGAGAAACCGCGGTAGTACTGGTCGTAATCGCGCTTCGTGAGTCCCACGGTGGCGTAGGTCACGTTGCCCTGCTTCTCGATGACGGGCGCCGACGGCTCGGCGACGGTCTCGCCGCTCCAGCCGAACCATACTCCGCCCGTCTCCTTCAGGGCATCCAGCACGCCGATGGCGAGACCGCCCGCTGCGGGGCGTCCTTCCTGAGTCGGCGCGACGCGATTTGAAACGACGATCAATCTGCTCATTGCGGCTCCACCTCATTCAGTTGACTGTTCATGCGGTGATACTCAATCGCACGCACGCAAGTCTTATGCCGTCATGCGCAAAAACTCGGAATAAAAATGTATGTAAATGTGACGGACGAGTACAAACCCGCTGCGCGCGAGGCTGCGCGCAGCAGAATTTTCGCCACGGGTCCCAGCGGAAAAACAAGCCTCAGGCGTCCTGTTCGGAGCCCAGATCGCGTTGGTAATCGATCCCTTCCTGGCGCGTGCCGCCCTGGTTGTGATCCCCGTCAGGCGGGGCGCCCGGCGCGGCGCGGTTTTCGTGCGCGGGATCGGCGCCGACAGGTGGATTGCCCGTGCCGCTGGATGGGCGCTGGTCGCGCTTCGAATGGCGCGCGGAGCGCCGCAATGCGGGATGTCTCATGATGGACGCCTCCAGGGGAAGGCTGCTGCCCGAGCGGGGGATCGACCGGGCACATCACCTAAGTCTAGGCGGATCAACGTAATTTGCCGGTAAAAAGTTCGGTCGCTTTGTAACGAGTACATCGCCCGGGCGCGCAGATTGCACGCGCCGCGTTTCGGCCATTTTTGAAGCAAAGAACGCGTCAGAACTCGGGCCAGAGCGCGAGCCGGCCGCCGGTATGCGGCGTCTGCGAAGGTTGTGACGGCGGATCACCGATGGGCGGTGTGTCGGGTTCGACCGGTTCACGCGTCGGATCGGGCACGGTATCCGGCTGACCGGGCTCGGGCGGCGTATCCGGCGTCGTGGGTTCGGGGCGATGCGCGTGGAGATCGGGGACGGCGTCGTAGTCCGGCATGATGGGCTCCCTGGTTTCGTTCGCTGTTGTCGTCGCTTTTGGCTTTCGACTGCTCGAACGAAATTCAGCAAGGCATGTGCCGTTGCGACGCCGCCTCCCCTGACGGCGTGACGGCGAGAACGATGCGTCGGAACCGCGCGCCAACACCGCGCACGGAATTTACGTGCCCAGACTTCGCTACGGCCTCAGGCGTCCGCCTTGCCGAGCGCCTGCGGTTCGTCGCTGACATCGTCGCCATCGGCGCGGCCCGCGTCGTTGCCGTACTCGACGAGCCGGTTGTACAGCGTCTTCAGGCTGATGCCGAGAATTTCCGCAGCGCGCGTCTTGACGCCGCCGCACTGCTCGAGCGTCGCGAGGATCAACTGACGATCGGCCTCGGCCAGCGACGTGCCGAACGGAATCGTGATCGCCGTGCCCGCCGTCGGCTTGGACAGCGAGATCTGCAGCGGCACGGTCGCCGTGCTGTCGGAATCCGTACCCGACATGATGTGCGCGCGCTGCACATAGTTCTTCAGCTCTCGCACGTTGCCGGGCCACGGGTACGACAGCAGCATCTCCTTCACGGCGGGCGGAAAGTGCTTCTTCGTGCCGTGCTGCTCGTTCAGGTCATCGAGGAACGATTGCGCCAGCAGCTCCACGTCCTTGCCGCGCTCGCGCAGCGGCGGCAGGCTGATCGGGAACACGTTGAGCCGGTGATACAAATCCAGCCGCAACTTGCCTTCGAGCACCGCCTGCTCCGGATCACGGTTCGTCGCCGCGATCAGCCGCACGTCGGTTTCGATTTCCTTCGTCGTGCCGACTCGCATGAACATGCCCGTTTCCAGCACGCGCAGCAGCTTGACCTGCAACTCGATCGGCATTTCGGTGATTTCGTCGAGGAACAGCGTGCCGCCGTTCGCGCGCTCGAAATACCCCTTGTGCTGACGGTCCGCGCCCGTGAACGCGCCGCGTTCGTGGCCGAACATTTCCGATTCGATCAGGTTTGGCGAAATCGCGCCGCAATTGACGGCGAGAAACGCATGCTTGCGCCGCAGGCTCAACTGATGCAGCGTCTGCGCCGCGACTTCCTTGCCCGTGCCCGATTCGCCCACCAGCATCACGGAAGCGGCCGTCGGCGCGACCCGGCTGATCTGGTCGTACACCTGCTGCATGATGGGCGAATTGCCGAGCATCAGGCCGAAACGGCCCATCCGGCGCAACTCGCCGCGCAGCGTGCCGATCTCTGCCTTGAGGTCGCCGGCGCGCGGCAGGCGGCTGAGAATCGCCTTGACGCGCTGCATGTTGATGGGCTTCACGAGGTAGTCGGCAGCGCCCATCTTCAATGCGCTCACGGCGGATTCGACCGTCGCGTGCCCTGTGATCACAACGAACTCGACGCCCGAGCGCGGATCGAGATCTTCGAACAGGTCGACGCCCGTTCCGTCGGGCAGTTTCAGATCGGTGAACACGACGTCCGGCATCTGCCGCACCAGCTGGATGCGGGCCTCGCGCAGATCGCCTGCCGTCGCCGTTGTCAGGCCGTCTTCCGCGATGATCGTCGCAAGCGCATCGCGGGTATTCGGATCGTCATCGACAATCAATACATGTGGCATCGCGTATGAAAAGCTCGTAAGTGCTGATAGTGGATACGCGCAGTCTGCGGCCAGAAAGTTGGGACGACGAAAGCGCTGCAATCTTCAAGCATACGTCAGCTTTGCAAGCTTGCTTGGCGACGCCAAGTGATTCCACCGTGAAAAACTTTCCGAATTAACGCATCTGCGCAACAATTCCCGTAAATGTTGCCGCAAAAGCCACTGATTATTGTTGTTTTTGCTCATTATACGGCGGGACATTGAAAAAACGTCAAGCACCAATCGCGGCGACGTCCATTTGTTCAATTTGTCTATGTCGTGGCGCCGCCGCGCTGGTTGCCAGCGTTCTCTCCTGCACTTCTCGAGCGGTTCGCGCGTATGGTTCGCGCTAGCTGCGCGGAAACGGCCACGCGTCGCCGTGATCGGCGCCGTTGGCGCCGTTGCCCTTGCGCAGATGTGCGGCAGGCGTCATCTGCGCGCCCCGCGCGGGGTTCTCGGGCTCGGTGACGGAACCGCCCTCGCCCTCCCAGCGCGTCAGATCGCGCGCGGCGGATGACTGCGCGGCGCGCTGCTTTTGCGCCCAGCGCCACGCCAGTACGCTGCCCACGGCGAACAGAGCGCCGAATACGCCGATTCTGGGTCGTGCCATCTTGAACTCCTTGTTGTCGTGAAGAGGAAAAAAGACGTCAGTCGCACCGCCGATGATCTGCGATCCGGGGACGCCGCTGTGCCGCGTCACCGCGCGGCTAGCATGCCGAGCACGAAGCCGATGCCAGCCGCAATGCCAAGCGACTGCCACGGGTTCTGCCGGACGTAGCGCTCGGTCTGGATCGTCGCAGTGCGATAGCGCCGCTGCGCGGAACTTTGCGCATCGGCGAGCGCGCCCTGTACCGCATCGACATGCGTTCGCAGGCGCTCGCGAAGCGCGTCGAGCCCTTCGCCCGGCACGGCCGCCGCAAGCCGTAGCATTTCTTCCGAGTCGGCCAGCAGAACGTTGAGGTCCTGGACGATTTTTTGTCGGCCCAACGCGAGTTGTTCAGTGGTTTCCGTCATTGCAATCTCCCATCTCGTTATCGGGCGCGAAGCGGGGTGCCAAGCCCAGACGCCAAGGAGGCTCCAGGCGAGACCCCAAACGGGAGCGGCGCCTGTCGCGGGCGGACGGTTCCGCCTCGCGCGGATATCCGCGCGCGCCATCCCTCATAGCTGCCCACGTCACTTTGCAACGGACGTACCCGGCACCCACCTGCGATCCCCATGCGACCGCCGAGTTCCGCCCGCCGACAAAGCCCTTCGCACGGCTGGCATCCGTGCGCCGCGATCCGGGCAAACTTTCCGCCCCTGCGCCGTTTGCGCAACTTTTGCCGGCATCGCGTGTCGATCGTACGCCAACGTTGACGAATTGCCAGCCAACGCCGCACTATGCCCGCCTTGCCGGGAGGGCCGGGCGAGTGGTTAAATTGCCTTTTGTGAGATAGTGGACCACTCTACAAAGCAGTCCACGCAGTCGATTCCGGCCTGCGCCATTCACGATATCCACCCGAATTTGCACAGGACACCCTTGGCTATGTCGTCACCCGATCTGGACTTGCCCGCAGCCGTTTCCGAAGGCGGCGCCACGCCGCCCGCCCGGCCGCGCGCGACGGAAAACGTCGCGGGGCTGAAGTCGTACGGCACGTTGTACGGCTCATCGCCCGTGATGCTGGATCTCTATGAACAGATCGACCGCGTCGCCGCTACCGACGCGACGGCACTCATCATCGGCGAATCGGGCACCGGCAAGGAGCTGATTGCCCGCACGATCCACGAGCACAGCGCGCGCAAGGACGGCGCGTTCGTAGCCGTCAACTGCGGCGCCATCCCCGACGAACTGATCGAAGCCGAACTGTTCGGCCACGAGAAAGGCAGCTTCACGGGCGCGGTCCAAGGCCGCGTCGGCTACTTCGAACACGCGAACGGCGGCACCCTGTTTCTCGACGAAGTGACGGAAATGGCGCCCGTGCGCCAGGTGAAACTGCTGCGTGCGCTGGAGACAGGCACGTTCTATCGCGTCGGCGGCACGGAGCTGATTCGCGGGGACGTGCGCGTCATCGCTGCGACCAATCGTGATCCCGCTGTCGCCGTCAAGGAAAACGGTCTGCGCGAAGACCTGATGTACCGGCTCGCCGTGTTTCCGCTGCGCGCTCCGCCGCTGCGCGAACGCGAAGGCGACCGCGAACTGCTCGCGATGCATTTCCTCGACGAGCTTAATCGCCAGGAAGGCACGAACAAGGTCTTCAGCAAGCGCTCGATGGAAACACTGCGCACGTGGTCGTGGCCCGGCAACGTGCGCGAACTGAAGAACGCGGTGTATCGCGCGTTCATCCTGGCTGAGAAGGCTGTGGAATTGCCGCATCCGCATCTGATGTCGCGCGTGAAGAAACCCGTCACGCTCGGCGACTCGATGAGCGTGTGGATCGGCACGCCGCTCGCCGACGCGCAAAAGCAGATCATTCTCGGCACGCTCAAGTATTGCGGCGGCGACAAGCGCCGCGCCGCCAAGGCGCTCGGCGTGAGCCTGAAGACGCTGTACAACCGGCTCAGCACGTACGGCGACGAAGAGTCGAATACCGACGACAACTGATGCGTGGCATGTCGCGCATGTCGTGCGCGTCGTGCATGCCTTCGCGCCGCTTCCCCATTTCCCTCCGGCAGCGGCTTCCTCGCGAAGCCGCATCGCCCCCTCCCTCGCTGCCCAGCTCGGCAAGCACGCTCGCGCCAGTGCGGCGCGGCGTCGTCAGGCACGGGAACTGCTGGGCTCGCCAATCAGAAAGACGGCGGCCCCGCAGCATCTTTTGCAATTGCTTGCATTTTCCCTATGCCAATAACAAAAGGCATCCTGCACAATGCCGCTGCGAAAAATGATCAGACGCATTCTGCCTCTGCGCTGGCGCCCGGCGTCGAAGGCACGAGCAGGAGCAAGACGAAGAAATGCAGAAAGCCATGCACCGCCAACCGCACGCCCCCTTGCGGCGTTCCACGTTCCCGCGCGTCGCGCTGATTACCGCCCTGGCTGCCGCCGTCGCAACAGCGTTCAGCGGCTGCGGCTCGCTGTACTCGGAAGGCGCCACGGCTGGCGCCGGTATCGCGGGCGCGGCCCTTGCCGCGAAGGTGACCAATAACGCCGCCGTCGCCACGGGTATCGGCCTGGGCGCCGTCGCGGCGGCACGGGCGGGCGTCCAGTATTCGGAGCGCGTAATCCATCGCAACACGCAGGACAGCATCGCCGTCGCGGCCGGCCCGCTCGACGTCGGCGCCGTCGCGCCGTGGAGCATCACGCACTCCGTGCCGCTCGAAGACGACGAGCATGGCCGCGTGACCGTCAGCCGCACAATCAGCGCGGGCCAACTCGACTGCAAGGAAATCGTGTTCTCCGTCGACAAAACCGCGACGAAGAACGTGCCCGCGTCGAGCGCGTTCTTCGTCGCATCGATCTGCCGCGACGGCACCGCGTGGAAGTGGGCGTCGGCGGAACCCGCGACAGAACGCTGGGGTTCGCTGCAATGATTTCGCGCCTGACACCTGAGCGCGCAGTACGACGCGTCGCCGCCATGATGGCAGCGACGCTTGCGCGCTTCGCGCTGGTTGCCGCGTTGTGCGTCGGTGCAGGCGCCGTCGTCAGCGGCTGCAGTTCGGCATCGGTGGGCGCGGCGGCCGGTGCGGGCGCGGGCGCGGCGACAGGCATCGTGACCGCGAATCCCGCTGTCGGCATCGGCGTCGGCATTGCCGTGCAGGCCGCCACCGACGAGGCCGTCGCGCGCTACCTGCGCGTGATGCACTCGGATCAGCAAAACGTGATCGCGGCGCTTGCGGGCGCGATGCCCGTCGGCGAAACGCGCGACTGGAGCGTCAAACACGCGCTGCCCATCGAGAACGGCCACGGCCAGGTGCGCGTGACGCGCGCGTTCGCGTCGTCGCTGGCGATCTGCAAGGAGTTCGTGTTCTCCGTCATCGACGGCGACAAGCCCGACTCGAAGGTCTTCTGGTACACGGCGAGCGCCTGCCAGCAGGACAACAAGGGCTACTGGAAATGGGCGTCGGCGGAACCGGCCGTCGAGCGCTGGGGCAATCTGCAATGACGGAGCGCTGACGCAAGCCACGGCCGCTGCCGTCGTCGTGTGGATGTGGCCGCGACAAAAACAAAGAGGAGCCGCACGGCTCCCCCTCTTCATGGCTCACGCGAACGCCTGAAAGCTCAGGACTCGACGTCCTCCAGACTGAAGATTTCCGTCTGGTCGTTGTACGAGAAGATTTCGCCATAACGGCCCCAGTTGATGACGGCGTCGAGCGTTTCTTCCGCGGCGCTGTCCGACAGAAAATCTTCCAGCTCCTGCTCGAAGCGCACTCGCGGCGCGCGGTGCCCCGGACGTTCGTTCAACACCTTCTTGATCCGCGCGGCGAGCGGCACGTGCTTCAACAGGTGATCGGCGAACATCAGCTTGCGCTCCTGCGTGCCGAACTCGGCGAACACGCGCGCGGGCGGCGTCAGGAAGATGTCGCCCTCGCGCACGTCGGCGAAACCGAGGTGCTGCAGCACTTCCGCGATCGGGAACAGGTCGTCCACTTCGAGATGCAGCGATCGCGCGATTTCCGGCATGTCCGCGCGGCCGTGGTACGGCGCGGCCGCGAGCGTTTCGATCAGACCGGCCATCAGGTTGGTCGACACATGCGGCAGCCAGCTATGCAGCTCCAGCCCCTTCTTGGTCGCCTCGCCCGTCTGCCGCGCCGTCATCTTCGCGTAGATGTCGTCGACCAGGCGCCGGAACGCCGGGTCCAGACGGTTGCGCGGATGCTTGAACGGCACCTTGATCTCGGCGATCACGCGGCCAGGATTCGACGACAGTACAAGGATGCGGTCGCACATGAACACGGCTTCCTCGATGTTGTGCGTGACGATCAGCACCGACTTGATCGGCATGCGGCCTTGCGTCCACAGATCGAGCAAGTCGGTGCGCAGCGTCTCCGCCGTCAGCACGTCGAGTGCGGAAAACGGCTCGTCCATCAGCAGCAGCGTCGGATCGACGACCAGCGCGCGCGCAAAGCCGACGCGCTGTCGCATGCCGCCCGACAGCTCGCGCGGATACGCGTTCTCGAAGCCGTCGAGGCCGATCAGGTCGATTGCGGCGAGCGCCCGCTCGCGGCGCTCCCGCGCGCCGACGCCAAGCGCCTCCAGCCCCGCTTCCACGTTCTGCAGCACGGTCAGCCAAGGGAATAGCGCGAAGGTCTGGAACACCATCGCGACCCCTTCGGCGGGCCCTTTGAGCGGCTTGCCCATGTACGTCACTTCGCCATCCGTCGGCTCGATCAGCCCGGCGATGATGCGCAACAGAGTCGACTTGCCCGAGCCCGAACGGCCGAGCAGACCGACGATTTCGCCCTCGCGCAGCGACAGGTTGGCGTCGTCGAGGACGAGCAGTTCGCCCTGGGTCTTGTTGAACCCGCGGCACACGTCCTTGACGCGCAGGATTTCCTGGCCGAGACGCGGCGGCATCGGCGGCGTCTGGATCGGCGTGGCGGTTACGGCTTTGGGATTTTGCATCGCGTTATGCCTTCAATGAATCTCAATCGAGCCGCAGACGGCTTTCGGCGTAGGCGTACAGCGGACGCCACAACAGGCGATTGAACAGGGACACGAACAGGGACATCACCGCGATGCCCAGAATGATCTTCGGATAGTCGCCCGCCGCCGTGTATTGCGCGATGTACGCGCCGAGACCATGCGCGGCGAACTTCGTGTCGCCCCACTGCACGGCTTCGGCGACGATGCTCGCGTTCCACGCGCCGCCCGAGGCCGTGATCGCGCCCGTCACGTAGTACGGGAACACGCCCGGCAGCATCGCCTGGCGCCACCACTGCCAGCCGCGGATGCGGAAATTCTTCGCGGCTTCCCTGTAATCGTTCGGATAGGCGCTCGCGCCCGCGATCACGTTGAACAGGATATACCACTGCGTCCCGAGCACGATCAGCGGCGACAGCCAGATGTCCGGGTTCAGATGGAACCGGACGATGACGATCACGAACACGGGGAACAGCAGGTTCGCGGGGAACGCGGCAAGAAACTGCGCGAGCGGCTGGATCTTCTCGGCGAGGGCGGGACGCAACCCGACCAGCACGCCGATGGGCACCCACACGACCGATGCGATCGCAATCAAAAGCGTCACGCGCAACAGCGTCAGCAGGCCGAGCACGACCACATGGCCGACTTCGTCGAGCGTGACGCCCGTGCGCACGTACATGACCACGCGATACACGACATACAGCGTGACCAGCAGTACGATCACGGACCACACGATATCGCCCACTTTCGACGGCTTGCGCTCGGACGGCTTCACGAACCGCACGGGACCGACGCTCGGCCAGCGCAACGGGATGCGCGCGGCCTTCGCGAACATCCAGCCGAGCGGCACGAGCAGCCGGTGAATCAGGCGCGTGCGGCGAATCAGGTCGAGCAGCCACGACTCCGGCGCGTCGCCGGAACTCGTGTTTTCCATCCGGAACTTGTCCGTCCACGCGACGAGCGGGCGGAACAGGAACTGGTCGTACGCGAGAATCACGACCGTCATCGTCAGGATCACCCAGCCGATCGCGTGCAGGTTCTTGTCGGCGATGGCCTGCGCCAGATACGCGCCGATGCCAGGCAGCGTGATCGAATGATTGCCCACCGTGATCGCCTCCGACGCGACCACGAAAAACCAGCCGCCCGACATCGACATCATCATGTTCCAGATGAGGCCCGGCATCGAGAACGGCACTTCGAGCTTCCAGAAGCGCTGCCACGACGTGAGATGAAACCCCTTCGATACTTCATCCAGATCGCGCGGCACCGTGCGCAGCGACTGATAGAAGCTGAACGTCATGTTCCACGCCTGGCTCGTGAAAATCGCGAAGATCGCGGCCAGTTCGGCGCCCAGCACGCGCGACGGAAAGAGCGCAAGGAAGAACGTCACCGTGAACGAGATGTAGCCGAGCACGGGCACCGACTGCAGGATGTCGAGTATCGGCACGAGCACCTGCCCCGCGCGGCGGCTCTTCGCGGCGAGCGTGCCGTAGACGAGCGTGAAGACGAGCGACGCGACCATCGCAGCGAGCATGCGCAGCGTGGTGCGCAACGCATACTCGGGCAGGTTCGCGGGATCGAGCGAGATGGCCTCGGTCTGCAGCGTCGAGATGGGCGCCAAGGTCTCGTGAAAGCCGACCACGGCCATCGCGATCAGGCAGATGATGAGCGGAAACGCGATGAAGTCCCAACGATTGGGCAGCACGCGCCACGCGGACGCGTTGGCGGTGCGATTGAGCGTGAAGCTGAACAGGTCCATCAGGCGGCCCTCCCTTCGCGCTCAGGCACGGATATGCCGCGCGCCGCGGTGGCTACGCCCGCGCGGCCGCCGTGGCAGACGGCGGCCCGAAGGTCCGAGAATCGATCCGGAAAGCGGAAATCAGGCATGGCAAAACGCTAATGCGCGATAAATCGTTGGCGTTGGATACGCATTGGCCGGCAACGGATACGTTGCGCGGCGCCCCGTGCGCGCCTGCACTTACGGCCGGCGCAATCGTGTTGCGCGGGCCGCCGCCGGCAAGCGGGCGAGCTTTCCTCATTTTGGACGGCACGACACTACTACAACCTGTGTGACAGAAACAACCGTTGACATTCAAATGTCACGCTGAATGGCGTCCGGAATGGATCTGTAAGCCGCAGGGCGTGAGCCACATCCGCCGCGCCGGCACCATTCAGAAACTCCCGCAAAACGCCGTTAACGCCACAACGGGCCGCGCAGCGGTGCAAACGGGCTTCCGGGCGCACAAATCCCGACTGGCGTCGGGCCGCGCGGCGGTTAAAATCGGGAAGCGGCAAAAGCTACTGGCCGCCGGCAACGAGGACGGCGGCGCAGCGCATTATCCTGGCTCCGTGCGGCGCACGGCGAGGATCGACAGGAACGGCCCAGCGCCGGCGCGTTGCAACGAAAGACGTTGTTGCATGAATCAGTCAGACGGATCAGAGGGTCGATGAAAAGGACAACCTTGCGCCAGGCATTGGGACCGGCCAGTTTCATACTGGTCGTGCTCGCTTGCTGGTTCGCATCGGGTCTCGTCGCGGACCGGATGGTACAGCAAGAACTCGATGCCGCGCTGCGTCAGCAGCGGCAAATGTCCGGTTCGATCGTCTACAACATGGCCGAGGTGATCGCGAGCGACCTTGCGATGTCACGCGCGATACCCGCAACGATGGCCGAACTCGGCGTGATCCAGCAGGCGTTGACGCATTCGCAGAATTATGCCGCGTCGGGCGTCGACCTGGAACCCGCGCACCGCGACGAGCTGTTGAAGTCGCCGGAACTGGCGGGCATCGACGGCTTCCTGCGCGATGCCCAGGGCTTCTCCGGCCTCGACATCATCTGGCTCGTGAACGCCAACGGGCTGTGCGTCGCGGCGAGCAATGCGCAGAACTCGCACTCGTTCGTCGGGCTCGACATGCGCTCGCGCAGCTACCTGACCAACGCGCTGCTCGGCGCGTTCGGCGAGGCGTACGGCGTGGGACGCATGAGCGGCGAGCCGGGCATCTTCATCTCGGCGCCCGTGTATGACGACGGCCTGCTGGTCGGCGCGATCGTCGCGAAGGTCGGCATCGCGCGGCTGCGTCACTGGGTAGCGCACGCGGGCACCTTCGTCACCGACGACAACGGCGTCATCATCATGGCGCACAACGCGGAGCTGGAAGGCCAGGCCATGCCGAACTCGCGCGTCACCCAGATGAACGAGGCGGAGCGGGTGAGCACCTACCATCGCGACCAGTTTCCGACCATCCAGATCCGGCCCGTCAAGACTCAGGTGCACCGCGACGCGCCGTGGGTGCCGCCGGAGATCCGCGACCAGCTGTTCGACATGCCCGGCCAGCCGACCCCGACGCTCTATCAGTCGCGCGGCGGCCTGAACTCCGGCCTCTCCGCGCATCTGGTCGACCCGCTCGCCGCGTGGCCCGAGCTGATGCGCAATCACAAGCGCGATCATCTGCTCGTGTTCTTGACGCTCGCGGGCACAGTCGCGCTCGCGTGGGTGATCACGGTGTCGTATCTGCGCGAGCGGCGCCACCACCGCGCCACGCGTGTGCTCGCCGAGCAGCTGCAATCGGCGAACACGCTGCTGTCGGCGGAAGCGCGTCACGACGCGCTCACGGGCGCGCTGTCGCGCCGCTATTTCCTCGACCTGCTGCGGCATGAGATCGACCGCGCGCACGCCACGGGCGAGCCGCTGTGCATGGCGATTGCCGACCTCGATCACTTCAAGCAGATCAACGACCGCTTCGGCCACGCAGCCGGCGACCGCGCGCTCGAACATTTCGTCGATACCTGCCGCACCGAGCTGCGCGGCAGCGACGCGATCGGCCGGCTAGGCGGCGAAGAGTTCGGCATTCTGCTGCCGGCAACGGCGCTCGCTGCAGGGCTCGAAGTGGTCGAGCGTCTGCGCGTCCGGCTGAAGGCGATGCCGTCGGCGAAGCTGCCGCAGTCGGTGGGCTTGAGCGTGAGCATCGGCATCACGGAGCTGTCGCCGGAAGATCTGCCCGAGCGCATCATCAGCCGCGCCGACCAGGCGCTCTATGCTGCGAAACAGGGCGGCCGCGACCGCAGCGAAGCCGTCCCGCCCGACGACACCGCCCCGCCCGCACGCGCGCCCGCCAACGCCTGGTAGCATCGAAAAGCTGCTGGCGCACCAGTACGAAGCACGCATGAATGCGTGCTAGACCGCCGGGCAAGCGAAGCCTAAGCAGGTATCATCGACTTTCATTCGAGAGTTTTCGATCACCGCTTTTCGCTCTTTTCGCTCCTCCGGAGGTTCGCATGAAGGGAAATCTGGTCATCGTCTGCCGCGATCAGGACGCTGACGCTTTCGATCATCTGCTCGCAGAATACGGCGCGTTTCAGACGCGTCTGTCATCGACGGCGTGGTATCTGAAGCTGGAAGTGGCACCCGAAGTGATCCAGGAAGAAATCCTGGCGCGTCTCGGCAAATACACGACGCATTACATCTTCGAGGCGGAGACTGTCACGTGGAATACGGTCGACAGCGAGGCGGCCGCCGCGCTCAACACGCTCTTCACCCAATAGGCGCTGCCCACCTGAAAGAAGACGGCGGGAAGATGGTCAGATTCCGTCGCCCCGCCCGAAGAGTACCGCGCAGCGAGGCGCGCGGCACATCAACCTCACCAGACGCTCTCCGACGCCGACGCCGCGCGCGACACCGACTCCAGCGGGAACGTCATCTGCACACGCAAGCCGCGTCCGCCCGTCGTCTCGTCGTTGTTGCCGATCTGCCATTCGCCGCCTGCGCGCCGCACGAGCCGCTCGACGATCGCGAGCCCCAGGCCGCTATGACCGTTGCCGCCGCGCGCCGGATCGAGCCGCACGAATGGACGGCTCGCGTTGATCAGGTCTTGCGCGGCGATGCCCTTGCCGTTGTCGGTGACCGTCAGCGTGTAGCCCTGCGCAGTGCGCGCCGTCGACACGGCGATGGGCGGCGCACCGTACGCATGCGCGTTGTCGAGCAGGTTGGACAGAATGCGGTCGAGCGTCGCAGCGGGCAACCGGAAGCCGGCGCCCGCCCGCAGATCGGTCTGCACCGTCGGCGCGCCGCTCGACACCGCGCGATAGCTGCGCACCACGCGCTCGCACTGCGCGTCCACTTCGACGGGCTCGCTGCCGTCGGCGCCGTCGTGCGCGAACACCAGAAACTGTTCGACGATATGCGTCATCGAATCGACGTCGCGCACGACGCCGTCACGCATCTTCGCTTCGTCCATCATCTCGGCGCGCAACCGCAGACGCGCCAACGGCGTTTTCAGATCGTGCGCGACGCCCGCCAGCATCACCGCGCGATCATGCTCGGTACGCGCCACTTCCTGCACCATCTGGTTGAAACCGTGCGTGAGCTGCCGCAACTCGCGCGGACCGCGCTCGCGCACCGGCGGCACGGGCAGTCCGCGCCCGAAGCGCGTGACCGCCTGGGCAAGCGAGCGCAGCGGCTGCTGCAGTTGCCATGCGGCAAAAAGCGCTGCCATCACGCCGGCCGAAAAGATGATGGCGAGCCACAGCACCATGCGGTCGAGCGAGCGCGGCGGCCGCAGCGGCTGCACGGGCACGACGATCCAGCTAGCGTCGCTGGCCGCGCGGACCCACAGCGTGGGCGGCTTGCCGGGCGCGCCGACGCGCACCTGCGTCGAGGTGGGCAGACGGTCGCGCACGTCGTCAACGAAACGGTCGAGCGGTACGGGCAAGTCCGTCGTATCGGGCGGCACGTCGGCGCTGGCGGGATCGACGAGGCGCACGCGCGACGGCAGCGGCTGATCCGGCTCGCGCTTCATGTGATCGCGCACGGCATCGACGAGGAACACAGCTTCTTCTACGGCATAACGCGTTTGCGACTGATTGCGCTCGAAGCGCACCAGCAGGTACCACGCGAAATGCGACAGAAGCAATACGCAGACGACCAGCAGTGCGAGCCGCCCGAACAGTGAATCAATTGGACGCCGCATGTTGCTCGCCATCGGGGACGAACACGTATCCGCGCCCGCGCACGGTCTGGATGAAGCGCGGCACGGACGGATCGGTTTCGAGAATGCGGCGCAGACGCCAGACCTGCACGTCGATGCCGCGGTCGGTGCCGTCGTACTCGGGACCGTGCAGCAGTTCGAGCAGGCGCTCGCGCGTGAGTGTGCGCATCGGGTTGTTGACGAAGATCTTCAGCAGCGCGAATTCGCTGCCCGACAGCGTGAGCGGCTTGCCTTCCTGATGCAGCGTGCGCGACTGGAAATCCAGCGAGAAGCGGCCGAACGAAAACGGCTCGCGCTGCTCGGGCGCGGCCGCGGACGGCTGCGTCTTGCGGCGGCGCAGCACCGCCTGCACGCGCGCGAGCAGCTCGCGCGGGTTGAACGGCTTGCCGAGGTAATCGTCCGCGCCGAGCTCGAGTCCGACGATGCGATCGACGTCGTCGGCGCGCGCCGTGAGCATGATGACGGGGATATCGTCGCCGGACGCGCGCAGCTTGCGCAGCGCCGTGAGCCCGTCGACGCCCGGCATCATCAGGTCGAGCACGATCAGATCGGGACGCTCGCGCTCGATGCGCCGCTCGAGCGAGGCGGCATCGTGCAGCACCGATACCTCGATGCCTTGCCGGGCAAGATAGTCGCGCAGGAGGTCGCGCAGTTCGACGTCGTCGTCGACGACAAGAATTTGAGTAGCCATGTGGAGAAGTGTAACGCGCGCCTTCACGCCGTTTCGCCTCACCTGCCCCCCAAAGGGTTACCGGGTGTTACCGCGAAAGGCGCGCGTAATGTGGCGTAACTTCAGCAAGGATACGCGTAACACGGGCCGCCTTCGATCCCTCTACGCTGTGCCTTACCGAATGCGCGCCGGTCCACCTTCGAGACGGGCGGCATCGTCGGCTAGTTGATCAAGGAGCACTGTAATGTCCAAAAAAACATCACGCTTTCTCGCCGTTGCCGCTGCGTCGCTTTCACTGAGTCTCGGAGCCGCGTTCGCGGCGCAGCCCCCGGGCGGCCCCGGCATGAGCCACGGCGGTCCGGGCTGGCATCACGGCGGGTTCATGAAGGAACTGAACCAGTTGCACGGGCAACTGAAGCTGAACGCGGATCAGGAGAAAGCCTGGCAGGCCGCGCTCGACACGATGAAGCAAAGCCATGAAGCCGAGCGCGCGAACCACGAGCAGATGCGCCAGCAGTTCAAGCAGATGCAGCAGCAGCCCATTCTGGATCTGAACGCGATGCACGCCGCACATCAGCAGATCGAGCAGAAGGACGCGCAACTGCGCGAGCAGACGTCGACGGCGTGGCTCAACTTCTACAACGGCCTGAACGACCAGCAGAAGACCACCGTCAGCACGGCGCTCAAGCAGCACTTCGCGAAGATGGAGCAGCGTCACGAACAGATGCGGGAGCGCTGGGAGAAGCATCGCGGCGACGCGGCGGCGTCGGCGGTGAAGCCCTGAGTTCGGGCGCGGGTCGTGCCGGCGCGCGTCCAGTGCGTCTCCTGTATGCGCCCGGTATCCGACGGCTGCGGCCCGGCGGCTCGGGCCGTGCCGCACTCCACGCCCGAGGCGCAACAGAAAAACGCCACGCAAGCAAGCGCTTGCGTGGCGTTTCGGCATTTGCCCGCGCAGATCTGCGAAGCGGGCGTGACCTCCGTCAGCGCAACTGGCCGAGATCGAACAGCAGCACTTCCGCGCCGTCGCCGTTTTCGAGCGTGACGTTCGACGCGTCGGTGATCATCGCGGCATCGCCGGCCCTCAGCGTTTCGCCGTTGACCGTGACGGCGCCGCGCGCAACGTGCACGTAAGCCTGACGCCCGGCCTCGAGCGCATGTTCGGCACGCTCCGCGCCGTCGAACAGGCCCGCGTGGATCGACGCATCGGCGTGAATCGTCACCGAGCCGTCGTGCCCGTCGGGCGACGCGACCACGCGCAGGCGTCCGCGCTTGTCTGCGTCGGTGAAGCGCTTTTCTTCATAGCCCGGCGCATCGCCGGCGCGCTTCGGGATAATCCAGATCTGCAGCAGATGCAACGGATCATCCTGCGAGCCGTTGAATTCGCTGTGCATCACACCCGTGCCGGCGCTCATGCGCTGCACGTCGCCCGGACGGATGGTCGAGCCGTTGCCGAGACTATCGCGGTGCGACAACGCGCCCTCGAGCACGTAGGTGACGATCTCCATGTCCCGGTGGCCATGCGTGCCGAAGCCCTGCCCCGCGGCGATGCGGTCCTCGTTGATCACGCGCAGCGGACCGAAATGAACGTGCTCGGGATCATGGTAATCGGCGAACGAAAAGCTGTGCTTCGCGTTCAGCCAGCCGTGGTTCGCATGGCCACGCTCTTCGGAGCGGCGAATTCTGATCATATGAGTCTCCCGTGAAAATTGGCGATACGGGAATGTATGGGCTACGCCCGCCCCAGACAATCCGCACCGGCGCACCGGATCGTTTCCGAAATGATGGCAATGGCAAAGGCTGCCATGCGGGCTGCATCGGCCGATTCGGCGCGATGGAACCGGCCGGCCGCCCGCCGCGACCCCGGCCGCACGCGCATGTCTCTGGCGGCAAAGGGCTTTTTCGTTGCGGCAAGCACTGGCACCGGGCGCCGGTTCGGGTAAAATACCGCGCTTTTTGGCACGGGTGGTACGGACCGACCCGTGCGGCGCGCCAGCGCCGGCCGGCTCGCCGCCGGCGCAACCTGTTCGGGCAGGCGATTTTTGTCCGCCTAGAATGGCGACGGCCGCCGCTGGCAGGCCGCCCGCGGCCGGGAAGTCAGGAGATACATGAAGAAGTTCGCAGTAGGCATGGCGTTCGCCGTGTTGGCGTCGGGGGCCGCGGCAAAAGAGTGGAAAACCGTGCGCATCGGGGTCGACGCCAGCTATCCGCCGTTTGAATCGATGGCGCCGAACGGCCAGATGGTTGGCTTCGACGTCGATCTGACCCGCGCGCTGTGCGCGAAGATGAACGTCAAATGCGTGTGGGTGGCGCAGGATCTCGATGGCATCATCCCGGCGCTCAAGGTCCGGAAGTTCGACATCATCGTGTCGTCGCTGACGGTCACGGACAAGCGCCGCGAGCAGATCGACTTCTCCGACAAGCTGTTCGATGCGCCCGCGCGCATGATCGCGAAGAAGGGCTCGCCGCTGCTGCCGACGGCGGCGTCGCTGCAAGGCAAGCGGGTCGGGGTCGAGCAGGGCTCGACGCAGGAAGCGTACGCGAAGGCGTACTGGGAGCCCAAGGGCGTGACGATCGTGCCTTACCAGAACCAGGATCAGGTCTATGCGGATCTGGCGACGGGGCGTCTCGACGCCGCGCTGCAGGACGAGCTGCAAGCCGACGCCGGCTTCCTGAGAACGCCGCGCGGCAAGGATTTCGGGTGGGCGGGCCCAGAAGTGAAGGACGCGAAAACGATCGGCGAAGGCACGGCCATCGGCGTGCGCAAGGAGGACGGCGAGCTGAAGGCCATGCTCAACCGGGCGCTCGCCGACGTGCATCGGGACGGCACGTTCACGAAGCTCGAAAAGCAGTATTTCGACGTCGATATCGATCAGAGCCGCTGAACGCGACCGACCGGACGCCGCGCAGCACGGCGCCAAGCGCGGGCTCGGGGCTGGCCCGGATGGGCCGGATCGCAAGGTTCGTAATACAGTCGGACCCAACGCCGCGCCGCGTGGCAGCAGCGCGGCAAGCAGGCAGTAGAACCGGCGGCAAAACTGGCAGTAGAACAAGGCTGTAAAACGCAAGGCTGTAAAACGCAACGCAGTAAAACGCGCTGCCGGCCCGCAACGGTCAGGCAGTCATGATTCGCACAGCGGCATGCTGTGCGCCGCACGGGAGACATCGAAGGCCATCGGCATCCGCCTTCGGACGAACCAGCGCAGCGTACGCATTGCCGCGTCTTTCGCGGCGCGCGGGAGCGTCGTCAAGGACTCACTATGCTCTTTCAAGGCTACGGCCCGATCATCTTTGCCGGCACGGTGCAGACCGTGAAGCTGGCAATCCTGTCGCTCGCACTCGCGTTCCTGCTGGGTCTGCTCGGCGCGGCGGCGAAGCTGTCGAGAAACCGTTTGTCGTACGGCATCGGCACCCTCTACACGACGCTGATTCGCGGCGTCCCTGATCTGGTGCTGATGCTGCTGCTCTTCTACAGCATCCAGATCTGGCTGAATAACCTCACCGACATGCTCGGCTGGGACCAGATCGACATCGATCCGTTCGTGGCCGGCGTGGCCGTGCTCGGCTTCATCTACGGCGCGTACTTCACCGAAACCTTCCGCGGCGCGTTTCTCGCCGTGCCGCGCGGCCAGCTCGAAGCGGGCGCGGCATACGGCATGACGGGCTGGCAAGTGTTCTCCCGGATCATGTTCCCGCAAATGATGCGCTTCGCGCTGCCCGGCATCGGCAACAACTGGCAGGTGATGGTCAAGGCGACGGCACTCGTGTCGATCATCGGCCTTGCGGATGTCGTCAAGGCTTCGCAGGACGCCGGCAAGGGCACCCTGCGCTTCTTCTTCTTCACGCTGATGGCGGGCGCCATCTATCTGCTTATCACGACGGCCTCGAACTTCGTGCTGATGTACCTCGAAAAACGCTACTCGACTGGCGTACGCAAGGCGGAACTATGATCGAGCTGATCCAGGAATACTGGCGCAACTATCTGTATACGGACGGCTACCGCTTGACGGGCGTCGTCATCACGCTGTGGCTGCTGGTCGTGTCGATCGGGCTCGGCTTCTGTCTGTCCATACCGCTCGCCGTCGCGCGCGTGTCGAAGAACAAATGGCTCGCGCGCTCGGTGTGGCTGTATACGTACATCTTTCGCGGCACACCGTTGTACGTGCAACTGCTGCTTTGCTACACGGGCCTCTACAGCCTTGAAATCATCCGCTCGAACGCGCTGACCAATGCGTTCTTCCGCGACGGCATGCACTGCACGCTGCTTGCGTTCACGCTGAACACCTGCGCGTACACGACGGAAATTTTCGCGGGCGCGATCAAGGCAACGCCCTATGGCGAAATCGAAGCGGCGCGCGCGTACGGCATGTCGCAGTTCACGCTGTATCGGCGCGTCATTCTGCCGTCGGCGCTGCGCCGCGCGTTGCCGTACTACAGCAACGAAGTGATCCTGATGCTGCACGCCACGACCGTCGCGTTCACGGCGACCGTGCCCGATATTCTTAAGATCGCGCGCGACGTCAACTCGGCCACCTATCGTTCGTTCGATGCATTCGGCATTGCCGCCCTGCTCTATCTGATCATCTCTTTTGCGCTCGTCTGGCTGTTCCGCCGCGCCGAGCGCCGCTGGCTCGCTTATCTGCGCCCGCAAGGCAAGTAAGTACGGCGAATAAGCAAGTCAAGGAACCCGATGAACACTCAAGCTACACCGCAAATGCTTTTCGTCGACAACCTGCACAAGCAGTACGGCGACAACGAAGTTCTCAAGGGCGTCACGCTGCGCGCGAATCGCGGCGACGTGATCAGCGTGATCGGTTCGTCCGGCTCGGGCAAAAGCACGATGCTTCGCTGCATCAACTTTCTCGAGCAGCCGAACGCCGGGCGCATCTTCGTCGACGGTCGGGAAATCCGCACGCAGAAGGACAAGCGCGGGGCGCTGCGCGTGTCGGACGCGAAGCAGCTGCAGAAGATGCGCACCAAGCTTTCGATGGTGTTTCAGCACTTCAATCTGTGGACGCACATGACGGTGCTCGAGAACATCATCGAGGCGCCGCTGCACGTGCTCGGCATTCCGCGCAAGGAAGCCGAAGAACGCGCCCGCGCGTATCTGGAGAAAGTGGGCCTCGCGCCGCGCGTGGAGAAGCAGTATCCGTCGCATCTGTCGGGCGGCCAGCAGCAGCGCGTCGCCATTGCCCGCGCGCTGACGATGAACCCGGACGTGATGCTGTTCGACGAACCCACTTCTGCGCTCGACCCCGAACTCGTCGGCGAAGTGCTGAAGGTCATGCAGACGCTCGCCGAAGAAGGCCGCACGATGATCGTCGTGACGCACGAAATGGCCTTTGCGCGCAACGTGTCGAACCACGTGATGTTCCTGCATCAAGGACGCGTCGAAGAAGAAGGCCATCCGGACGAAGTGTTCAGGAACACGAAGAGTGATCGTCTTAAGCAGTTCTTGTCGGGCAGTCTTAAATAAGGCAGGAGTCTGTAGTTTATGTAGTATTACAGGGCGCTTACCGGCGCCCTTTTTCATGCGCGCGCGCCGCCGCTCTTGCGTTCCCAGCAAGGCTTCAACGCTTCGGCATCCCAACATATGCGCGAACGACAGTTCAAAACGCCTTTACTCCCGACGATTTCTCCCGTCAATAGTGGCAATCCTTGACATCAGTCATTAACACGGCTGTAACCCTTGCCGGACAAGGTTTAGAGGCCGTTTTGAGACCTTGGATCGCCCACTTGTCTCATATTGGTATTGCAATTTAGAGACACCTTTACCGAGCATCGCTAATTTATTCGCCAACCGAAGGGTATTTTGCTAAATTAGTAACGAAAGTAGCAAAACAAAGTTCAAGAAAAGTAGTTTCACTTCAAAACGAACGAACAAGGAGATGCCGGTCGCGAGGGATCGGAGAGACGAACAGACAGCTTCCCAGGCTGCGCGTCGACAAAACCGCCCGTCACACCGCCCATCTTTTTAGCAGGATTCCTGCTCGGCGCTGCTGGCGTCCGGGCACCACTCGCAGTACTGGCTTTACTTTTTGACAGGGTATGGAGGAGAAGATGAAGAAAGCTTTGGCTGCCGCAGCGCTGCTGACTTTCGGCGTTGCAGCACACGCACAGAGCAGCGTGACGCTGTATGGGCGCCTGGACGCTGGTCTGGAGTATATGAATGGTGTGCCGCAGAACCAAGTGGGCGGCTCGGCAACGAGCAGCACGCACCGCTTCCGCGCAGAAAGCGGCGACTGGGGTACCAGCCTGTGGGGCTTGAAGGGCTCTGAAGATCTGGGCGGCGGCACGAAGGCCGTGTTCCAGTTGGAAGGCTCCTTCAACACGATGACGGGTGCGGGCCCTGGCGGCGGTGGTCTCTTCAATCGTTGGGCGACGGTTGGCTTCGCGAACGACCAGTTCGGTACGTTCACGATGGGCCGCATGCTCTTCATCTCGAACGGCGTGTGGGACTTCGACCCGTTCGGTCAGTCGAACTGGTCGTCGGCATCGCTGGTGCGTGGCCGCAACTGGCCGCAATCGAGCAACAACGTAGCCTACCAGTCGCCGAAGATCGCAGGCTTTGACTTCTACGGTCAATACGCTCTGTCGAACGCGACGAACTGGAACGGTAACGGCACGACGGCGCAAGGCCGCGAGGCTGGTGCACAGGTCACGTACACGTCGTCGCTGTTCCAGGTTCGCGGTCTCTATGACGAAATCCGCAACCCGGCAAACGGCGGCCTGTTCGGCCCGAACCCGGCTGCAGGCGACCCGACCAACACGGGCAACATCGGTACGGGCGTGTTCGCAGCATCGCGTGAGTACTCGGCTCTCTTGAACGTGTTCCTCGGTCAGTTCAAGATTCAGGCCGCTTACCAGGCGATCCGCTCGTCGGGCGCGACGAACTATCTGCCGGGTACGCCGACCACGCTCGATCACGAGTGGGGCGGTATCACGTGGCAAGCAACGCCGGCTGCAGCTCTGATCGCAGCTGTCTACCACGTGAACGCGAACAACGGCGGCGGCAACGCGACCATCTATACGGTTGGCGGTTCGTACAACCTGTCCAAGCGCACGCTGCTCGACCTGCAAGTCGCAACGACGCAAAACAGCAAGACGGCTAACTTCGGCCTGAACGCGAACAACGCTGGTACGTCGGTCGCAACGGACAACCCGCTGCCGGGCCACAGCCAGACGGGCGTGTACGCAGGTATCCAGCACTCGTTCTAATCGAACGGTGCCAACAAAACAGCTTTAACAGAAACAGTTTTCACGCTGCTGCGAGAGGCGCGTATCGGTGCGATGTCCGAAAGGGTGTCGCACCTTTTTTTATTTCCGCGAGCAACATGGCGTTGCGCCATCCGGGGCACTTCGCCCGTGCATCGCGGCACCGGCGCGGTGCAACGCCGGCGCTTTATCGAACGGCATGCAGGCCGCGCGATTACACGGCTGCTTCGTTCTCCTCACCCGTGCGAATGCGGATCACGCGTTCGACGTCAGCGACAAAAATCTTGCCGTCGCCGATCTTGCCCGTGCGCGCCGCGCCAATGATGGCATCGATCACCTGATCGGTCTGATCGTTCGCGACAACGACTTCGATCTTCACTTTCGGCAGAAAATCGACGACGTACTCGGCGCCGCGGTACAGCTCCGTGTGTCCTTTCTGGCGGCCAAAGCCTTTGACTTCGGTGACGGTCAGCCCCGTCAGGCCGACTTCGGCGAGCGCTTCGCGCACTTCGTCGAGCTTGAACGGTTTGATGATGGCGGTGATGCGTTTCATGGCAGGCCTCGTCTCGGTTCGAAAAAGGAAGGTTCAGATGCGTCGATTCTACGCCGCACTGCACACGTTGCCAGCATCATGCAGGGCAACGCGTGCAGCGACGCGCTCTCAACGGCAGATAAAGACAGATTTCAGGCGGCTTTGTCCGGAACCGTTGCGAGATCATCCGTCCAGACCACGGCTTCGGAGTCGCTCGGCGCGCGCCAGTCGCCGCGCGGCGACAGCGAGCCGCCCGAGCCGACCTTCGGCGCATTCGGCACGCAGCTGCGCTTGAACTGGCTAGTCTTGAAGAAGCGCCACAGAAAGATGCCGAGATTGCGCTTGATGTCAGCGAGATCGTACTCGTTACGCGCGACGTGCACGCCTTCGGGCCAGCCGCCCTGCTCCCTGTCGCGCCATGCGTGCAGCGCGAGGAACGCGACCTTCGACGGCGCGAAGCCATAGCGCAGGATGTAGTACAGATTGAAGTCCTGCAGCTCGTACGGGCCGATGAACGTTTCCGTTTTCTGTTCGATCGCGCCCGCCTCTTTGCCAGGCACCAGTTCGGGGCTGATTTCCGTGCCGAGAATGTTGATCAGCGTATCGGAACCGTTCTGGCCGATCGCGCCCGTCTCCGCGACCCAGCGCACCAGATGCGTGATCAGCGTCTTCGGTACGCTCGCGTTCACGCTGTAGTGCGACATGTGATCGCCGACGCCGTACGTGCACCAGCCGAGTGCCAGCTCGCTCAGATCGCCTGTGCCGATCACGATGCCGTTGTGGAAGTTTGCGAGCCGGAACAGATGGTTGGTGCGCTCGCCGGCCTGCACGTTCTCGAACGTGATGTCGTACTTCGCCTCTCCCGCCGAGTACGGGTGGCCGAGATCCTTCAGCATCTGCTCGCAGCTTGGCCGGATGTCGATTTCCATCGACGTGCAGCCCACCACGTCCATCAGCTCGCGCGCCTGCTTGAGCGTGCGGCTGCTCGTCGCAAAGCCCGGCATCGTCACGCCGATGATATTGGTGCGCGGCAGCTTGAGCCGGTCCATCGCCTTCGCGCAGACGAGCAGCGCATGCGTCGAGTCGAGTCCGCCCGACACGCCGATCACGACCTTCTGGATATTCGACGCCGACAGCCGCTGCACGAGCGCCTGCACCTGAATGTTGTAGACCTCGTTGCAACGCTCGTCGCGGCGACGCGTATCGGCGGGAACGTAGGGGAAGCGCTCGACCTTGCGCGCGAGCGGCAGCGCATGCGCCGCTGCGCGCTCGATCGCGAAGCGCACGATCTGGAACTTCGCCGCCTCGTCCTTGTGACGCTGCACCGACATGCCGAACGTGGTCTGCCGCATGCGTTCGTGCGACAGCCGTTCGAGATCGACGTCCGCGAAGATGATGTGCGAGTCGTCGAGAAAACGCTCGGACTCGGCGAGCATCTCGCCGTTTTCGCAGATCAGCGCCTGGCCGTCCCACGCCATGTCCGTCGACGATTCGCCGCGCCCCGCCGACGTGTACAGATACGCTGCGAGACAACGGGCCGACTGCTGGCCGACCAGTTGATGCCGGTAACCCGACTTGCCCACCACGATGTTCGACGCCGACAGGTTCACCAGCACGGTCGCGCCCGCGAGCGCCGCGAACGACGACGGCGGAATGGGCACCCAGACGTCCTCGCAAATCTCGACGTGGAAACGGAAATCGGGCACGTCGGTCAGTTCGAACAGCAGCGACGCGCCGAACGGCACCGGCTTGCCGAGCAATTCGATGTCGCGCGCGATGGCGCTATCGGCCGGCGTGTACTGGCGCGCCTCGTAGAATTCGCCGTAGTTCGGCAGATAGCTCTTCGGCACGGCACCCAGCACGGCGCCGCGCGCCACGACGACGGCACAGTTGTACAGGCTGTGATCGACCTGCAGCGGCATGCCTACGATCAACGCAAGGGGCAGCTTCTTCGACGCCTCGACGATCTTTGCCAGCGCTGTCTTGCATGCGTCGAGCAACGCACGCTGATGGAAGAGGTCGTCGCAGGTATAGGCGGGCAAGCCGAGTTCGGGAAACGCGACGAGCGCCGCGCCCTTCGCGGCGGCCTCGCGCGCGAGCGCGAGCGTCTCGTCGGCGTTGAAGGCGGGGTCGGCGACGCGGCAGCGCGGCACGCCCACCGCAACGCGTGCAAAGCCGTGCGAATACAAATTGAAGAAGTTGCCTTTCATGTCAGAGATTCCTTCGGGCGCGTGCGTCGGTGATCGAACGGATTGGAATGGTGGACGGCACGCGCGAAACGGCTGCTATCGATCAGCGTAGATGATAAGCCGTAAGCGCATTCCAGGTCTCGAACGCGTGCGCTCGCCCGTCGAGTCGCGCACGCCGCGCACCGGGCGCACGCATTTGCATTAACATGGCCGTTCGCCGCGCGAGGCCGCGCGCCGTGGCCTCGCCCCGTCGATGCACAAAGGCGCGCTTCGCAAGGCCGACGCGAACCGGCACGCGCGCAATACGCATCTATCAGCCTCATCCCGTCCCGACATGCCGCGCGCCCGAACCGCGCGCGGCAACAGGATCGCCAACGGTCGAAAAGATTGAACCAGGAACGTTTTGATTACCGCGCGGGCATCCTCGCTTCGCCGCTCGAAGTGGATGCCGCCGAATGGAACGCGCTGCTCAGCCAGCAGGCGCAACCCACGCCATTCTTGCGCCACGAATTTCTGAGCGCGCTGCACGCGACGCGATGCGCCGTCGCGGACACGGGCTGGGCGCCCCAATTCGTCACGCTGACCGATCCGCGCACGGGCAAGCTCGCCGCGGCCGCGCCCGTCTACGCGAAGGGCCACTCGTACGGGGAGTACGTGTTCGACTGGGCCTGGGCCGATGCCTACAAGCGCAACGGCCTGCCCTATTACCCGAAGCTGCTGTGCGCCGTGCCGTTCACGCCCGTGCAGGGCACGCGCCTGCTAGCAGCCGATCCGCACGCGCTGCGCCATCTCGCCGCGACGCTCGTCGCCTTTGCCGAGCAGGCCGACGTATCGTCGCTGCACGTGCTGTTCCCGACGGACGCCGAAGCGCAGGCGCTGACGGACCTCGGCATGATGCAGCGCGAAGGCGTGCAGTTTCACTGGGTCAACGAAGGCTATCGCGACTTCGACGAGTTCCTCTCGACGCTCGAACAGAAGAAGCGCAAGAACATTCGCGCCGAGCGCCGCAAGGTGCGCGACGCGGGCATCACGTTTCGCCGGATGGCGGGCGAAGACATCAGCGACGCCGACTGGCGCTTCTTCAGCAAGTGTTATCGGCAGACATACCGCGAGCACTTTTCGAGTCCGTATCTGAACCTCGACTTTTTCCGGATGATCGGGGCGTCGATGCCCGAGAATCTGATGATGGTGATCGCCGAATACGAGGGCAAGCCGATCGCGAGCTCGCTCGTCGTTTATCAGCGCGACGGCGCGAACGCGGGCGGCACGCTGTACGGCCGCTACTGGGGCGCGCTCGAACACGTGCCCTGCCTGCACTTCGAGACGGCGTACTATCAGCCGCTCGAGTTCTGCATCGAGCAGAAGCTCGGCGTGTTCGAAGGCGGCGCGCAAGGCGAGCACAAGATGGCGCGCGGCTTCATGCCGACCGTCACGCGCTCGACGCACTGGCTCGCGCATCCCGCGTTTTCCGACGCCGTTGCGCACTTTCTCGACAACGAGAAGAATCACATCCACGCGTACGTCGATGAACTGCGCGAACACAATCCCTTCAAAGACTGAACGCGCGATGCCGTGGTTCCTGTATCTGATCGAATGCTCGGACGGCAGTGTCTACACAGGCATCGCCACCGACGTCGCCGCGCGCTTCGACAAGCACTGCGCCGGCACGGGCGCGCGCTACACGCGCTCGCGCAAGCCGGTGCGCCTGCTGGCATCGTTCGAGCTGACCGACCGGTCGAGCGCGTTGCGCGCCGAGTATCGCGTGAAGCAACTCGCGCCCGCGCAGAAGTGGGAACTGGCGTGCGGCGCGCGCACGCTCGAGTCCGTGCTGCCCGCCGTCGGCGATGACGAGCCGTCGCCTTCCGAAGAATCCTGACGCGCTGCAACAACGTTCGCGCATTTTTTGTATCGGGCGCAACAGTGTTTTCAGGA
Source organism: Paraburkholderia bengalensis (assembly GCF_037126505.1). Lineage (NCBI taxonomy): Bacteria > Pseudomonadati > Pseudomonadota > Betaproteobacteria > Burkholderiales > Burkholderiaceae > Paraburkholderia > Paraburkholderia bengalensis. The sequence goes on along the minus strand of NZ_JACFYJ010000068.1, from coordinate 829 downwards.
ATTGCGCCTCGACGCCGTCTTTGGCCGAACAGATACTTGCATCACTGCAAATGCATCGCCGGTTCCCGGCCGGACGGACGAGCAGCCCGACCGCCCGCGATGTGATACCCGACGTGATCCGATACTTAGGCAAGAACCCCCAGAGGTGAAGCAAATGGACGAACGAAAGCGTGACAGCATGATTGCGTATTTGCGCCGCCGCATGGCGCAGGTTGGCATCAAGGCAGCCGACCTGGCGGTCGCACTCGCGGAAGACCGGCGCCGCGCGAAGGCGGTGCGGTTTCGCAGCGCTTTCGGCGAGACGTGGGACGGTCAGGGCGCAATGCCCCAATGGTTGAGCAATGCCGTCAGCGCCGGGCAATCGGCGGAACATTTCGCCATCGACAAGCCTGTGCCGGCCAGACAGGAACGCCCGAAAGTCGATTGGAGCAAGGACCCGTTCGCCGGTTCGCGCCTCGCGAATATCCAGCCGCAGTAACCCCGTCGCCGATCGTGAAGGCGTAAGCCATCCGATTGCCCCGTGGGAGGCTGGATGAGCAACCGCGGCTTGCTGCATGACAACGAGGTGCGCATCACGCGCGCGTGACGCCTCAAAGCGTGGGTCGCCTGCTCGCCTCTCGAACGGCTCATGCCGGCATCGATCGCAAGGCCATCCGGCAGGGTTATGCCGGGCAGATCCAGCCACGCCCGTCCGACCGGTCACGCGCGAAAAAAAAAGACGCTCCAAAGAGTAATGCCGTTCAGTTAAGCACTGAACGGCATTTTTGCTTTTGACGCGGGAGGTGTTGTAAACGAGGCGCCGAGCTGTTAACTTTTCAGCGCGATGCTC
>NZ_JACFYJ010000067.1:0-44813 GCF_037126505.1 Paraburkholderia bengalensis | reverse complement strand
GAGACGAAGGCTCGAGTCATCATCTAATCCTGGCGAGTGAGAAGATGTAACTCTAGTGGAAGTCATGTTCGATGTTTGAACGACATTTCGCTCACGATTGCGCCAGGCCACCGCGGTGTTGTCTCGTCAGGAATGGAGGAAGGCTCTCAGAAGTCGGCGAGGGAGAGCTACCAGGCCATTGATCGCAGAACTGGTTACGTCAGTCTGCCGACTGACGTTCTTGGCGCACAACATTTCTAGTTAATGTCTTGCATATACGCGATGTCGAGTTCGCCGGCGAGCTGGGCAAGGCGCTTGTCCAGGGTCCAGAGTGACGCCCCTGGAGTCATCAAGGTTGACGCAAGCAGCGTAAGGTCGCTGCTGCCACAACCTCGACCGTAAAGCTGTCTTGCCTCGATCAACTCCATTACCTCGGCCCATGTCGCGTGCGTCGCATGTTGTAGCAACCCGATGTCGCGGAGCGTCCGTGCGCGGGGCGCAGGCGGCGTGCCGCAGGCGAGTTCAACAAGCACCACTGGATGCGTGAGCGCCTGATCGCTGGTAACCAGTTGTACAAGTCTCGTATTAACGCGGCGGAAGTGATCAATCCAGACGGATGTATCGATAAGGACGCTCATTGAGCCGACGGCTCCGATCGGCGCCGCGGAATTTCCGACATATCCGGCTCGATGCCACCCAAGGCTGCCAGCCGTTTACCGGCCTGAACGCGAACAAACGTCTGCATCGCAACCCGAAACAGTTCGGCCTTATCCATATCAGGATCGGCAAGCTCAAGGGCACGCTCGTAAAGACTGTCGTCGATCGTAACGGTGGTTCTCATTTCGACTCCGATTTGATGCGATATTGCATCAGTTATAGCATCATGCGTGGATGCGCGCCGACGCTGACTATCGAGCCTGACAACGGAAAGCAACCCGCAGGCATTATAAATCATCTACATACAGAAATGTTGATAAATTAAATTATGTAAAATCGAACCGCTAGATCGCCAGCGTAACCTTGACTTGCCGTAGAAATTCTCATAGCTTAGCCTTAACGAATTCCGTACAGGATCCATGATGTCATTCCGCACCCATGATGTGGTACCCATTACCGAGGCCCGCGCACGCCTCACCGAACTCGCCGAGGACGTCGTGGCAGGAGCCGAGAAGGTCTTGACGAAGAACGGCTCTGCATATGTGGCCCTCGTTGACGCACGGAAGCTGGATTACTACCACGCGCTCGAAGCCGAGCACGGTCGTCTGGTCATGCTGGATGATGCGGAGAAGGGCCTCACAGATGCGCTCGCTGGTCGGATCAAGCCGCTGCAGGAACTACGCGACACGATGCGCCGCCGCGCTGAGTCCAAGAAAAAATGACGCAAGTTGGTTTCGCAGAGACCCTTGAGGAGCGATTGGAGACCATTCAGGAATTCATGTTGCAGCAAGACCTAGCGTCGGCACCAGGCCGAATCGAACAATTGTGGAGCGAGATATATCGTTTTGGCGATCTCGTAGCTCTCCATCCCAAAATCGGTCGTCCCGCCGGCGCGCTCACCACCACTTCGATCGAGGGCCAAGTGCGGTTGGCGCGTGTGTTGCGGTTGGCCGTCGAAGCTGGGCTGCCTGAATTGCGCGAGTACGTGCTGCGATCCTATCTGATCTTGTATGCGCACTCGGATACCAATGTTTTGTTGTTGTCCATCCGTCACCAGCGGGAGCTGGGGTACGTTCGAGAGTAGCCGGATCTCCCGGTAGCGAAGACGCCGGGGGCGCCCTGCCCGCGGCGCGCACGGCCGACCGCAGGCCGTCTCTCAACGGGCGCGGCGCCTTACGCGAAGGAGCGCACAGGTGTCGAGTCCACGGGGACTGGAGCCTCTGGCTTATGCTGGTGCTGGTGCCGCCTGCTGCTCCACTCGCCCCTGAGAACGCCGGGTTCCGCCATGCGATGAGGAACGAATTGGCCACGTCCCATTTCCTCGACGATTTCGCTAACTCGTCTGCCTTTCATCTACGCTTCAGGCCTCCGTTCCAGTTTCCGCGTCGGACGATGACTCCCTAGACCTGGATCGTGGCCCGGCGGATCCAGGCGAGATGGTGTGACTTTGATTTGTGAGCAATTTTCCAGTTAGGGGCATCTAGGCGCGGCGCGGCTCTGCCTTGCGGCCCTGTTTAAATCCCCTTTGAATCAAACACGTGCTGACTACCTGGTTAAATCTCGGCAGCAGTCAGGCTGGCAGCCCACCTTCAGGCCCTGGAAGTGACAGCGACGTTACCGCTACTTCGAACGAACCTCCGGCCGAATTGATCGCGACAACGCCCGTTTGCGAGCAACAGACTGCTTGCCTGTGTCTGGAGGTATTCGCGCTTGCCGTCGGCCATCAGGAAGCCGTCTAAAATTTCCCTCGATACACGCAGCGGTGAGCCGGTCTCCGGTGGAACGAGATGGCAACGGGTAGACCGGGAGCTTGAGTCCATGTCTGCGCGGTGCATGTTGGGCGGCAGATCAACAGGTCGTTCGCGAGGTCACATCGCCGGGAGCACCACCGGATAGTCAAGGTGGCTGACGACCTGTTTGACGCCCGGGACGCCTTGCGCCGCGATGCACGCGGCTTTGCGCTCCTCCTCGCTAAGGATCACACCCCAGAGGTGTACCTCGCCTTCGTTGACGATCACCTGCCCTCGCGATAGCGCCCAACGTTGGCCAGACATCGCATTCAAGATGGCCTCGCGTATCTCTGCGTCGGCTCGTACGACCGGCGTCTGTTTGTTGTCGTGCGTGCTGCTTGCGAGCGCACGCACGAGGTCGGCGCGACTCACCAGACCTGTCATCTTGCCGTCTTTCAACACCGGAACGCGCTTGATGCGATGCCGCTCCAGCAGAGATGCAACTTCCGAGAGAGGCGTGTCCTCGTTTACGGTGATGACGTCGACAGTCATCAGATCTTTCACTATCTGAGCATGCTCTTTCACGTACTCGCCAGCCAGTTCACGGCTAGATGCGAGAAACTCCAACCACCAGGAGCGGCGCCGGCCGCCCGTGCCTATTTCGCCACGGTGCACCAGATCCCCCTCGCTGACGATGCCAATGAGCTTACCGTCGGCAGTCTTTACCGGCACCGCGCTGATCGAGTGTTCGACGAGGAGCCTTGCGGCCTCCCGTACGCTCATCTCGGGGGTAGCGAAAATGACCGACGTTGTCATCACGTCACGCGCCCACATGAATTCTCTCCTTCAACGCTTTAACCTCTGGCGGACTGTATTCGGGAGAAACACAGTCGTGGCACCCGCGCTCACCGGAAACAGGCTGGGTCAAGATGTATGGTCCACGTAGCAACGCATGATTCGCTTGATCCAGATCAAGTGGGAGTGTGTCGCGCAGCGAAGCGTGGTACCGCGTCGGTCATGGGGCGTCGTGGTGAGTGGGTATCTCCAGTGGAGAAATTTCGCTCAACACTCTTTCTCCACAACAAGCGGCGATCGCGTCGCGGGTGGCGTCGCGCAAATCTGCCGCAGCCTTCATGTCTTCTCCCGACGGTGCCAGAGCTGGAAGCACGGTAACTGTGATACCGGCTCGCATTGGCAACCACTGTCCATCCGGCAGCACAACGCGCGTGCCGGCGATTGCGACAGGAATCACGGGCCGGTGCGAAACGCATGCGGTAATAAAAGCGCCGAGCCGAAATTGCCGCAGACCCGCGGATCTGACGAAGGTTGCTTCGGGAAAGAAGAGCAGCGAAGTTCCGGCGATTGCGTGCTTTACCAGTTCACGCTCGTCGTCGGCCATGCGCCGATAGTCTGCGCGTTCGACGAAACGTACGCCTATTGCGCGAAGGAAGCGGCCGAGGAGCGGTGCGCTGGTCAGCTCACGTTTTGCAACAATACCGAGTGGGATGCGGAGGGCCGCGAGTAGCACCAGCCCGTCCAGATAACTCGCGTGATTGGCAACGAAAATCGCTGGCTGTGCGCTGTCAATGAGATCGGCGCCGCGTACGGTCACGCGAATTCCTGTCAGCCGCAGGGCTAGTCGTGCGGCGCGCGATGCAATCCTCCAGTTTCGCTTCGCGTCCGGGTGCCACACAGTCATCAACCATGCGGGTATCGCTACAAGCATGATGCTGATCCAGCACCATGCACCGTAAGCGAAGCGTCCGCCGGCAGTTCGGAGCCGTCGGCCGATCGGCAGTATCGTGTTCACGCCGATGTCGAGCCACTGGCGCCATGGCGGGCGTGGCAGGAGGTCCCCGCGACTGCGTAGATACAGATCAAGAGTGGCAGCGTGGCGGATCTTGCCGCTGGATGTCTTTAGAATGCTGTGCGGTGGAACCAGAGCGACTTCTTCTGGCGGAGCGCCTAGCAGGGCTACAGAGGCTTCGTTGATGCCAGTGCGTATCGACGCGAGCGTGGCCGGGGCAGTTGCGCGAGTCTCTGCGATGACGAGCAGTCGATCGGTACCTGTCTCAATGTCGGGCGTTCCACACACCGCCACGCAACCGGTTCGTACGCCAGGCAGACGCCCAACGGCCGCTTCCAGCTCATACGGAAAAAAGTGACGCCCGGCCCGAATCACCAGATCCTTCACGCGGCCCGTGATAAACAGCTCGTCATCGGCCATGTATCCCAGGTCGCCGGTATCGAGCCAACTATCGTGAATCAGCTTTGCAGTCAGAACGGGGTTCTGAAAATACCCACGTGTCGCGGAGGGACTGCGGAATTCAATCCTGCCGACCGATCTTTCGGATACCTCATTGCTGTCGGCATCGACAATACGAATCTGGTTGCCGGGCAACGCGCGTCCACACGACACCAGTTCGAGCACGTCATCAGGAGATTCTGCTTGTGCTGCACGCTGCGAGTCAGCCAGTCGGACGCGACTGATACAGTCTGTCCGCACGCCTCGGCCAGGCTCCGAAAACGCCAGTCCAAGCGTGTTTTCTGCGAGGCCGTAGACAGGGGTCAGGGCACTCTGCCTGAACCCATGGCTGGCAAAGCGCGCACTGAATGCGCGCATGGTGGACGCATTGACGGGCTCCGCGCCGCAGAATGCAAGGCGCAACGAGGACAAATCGACGCCTTCGAGATCGGCGTCCTCGATCCTGCGTGTGCAGCGCTCATAGGCGAAGTTGGGCGCTGCCGTAATGGTGGCATGGTAATGACTGATTGTCTGCAGCCAGCGCGCCGGACGTGCAAGAAACGTCAGCGGGGACATCAGAACCAATGGGATCCCAAAGTAGAGCGGGCCGAACCATGCTCCAATCAGACCCATGTCGTGATACAGGGGAAGCCAACTTGCGAAGATGTCGTGCTCCTCGATTCGGGCAGTCTGACCCATCGCCCGGATATTGGCGAGCAGATTCGCGTGCGTGAGCACGACGCCTTTTGGCGTGCCAGTGCTGCCGGACGTGTACTGAAGCAGGGCGACGTCTTCAGCGTGCGGGACATACCGTTCGGTATCCACCTCGCCCATTAGTTGAGGTGCCGCAACGATCTCATGTAATGTCGGTATCCTGGCCTTGGCCAGAAGGCCGGCTCCAAACGCGTGTGAAGGCACAATCATGACGCGTGCACGCGCATCAGAAAGAATCGCCGCGTGCCGCGCCAGGTGATCGTCGACCCGTGCGGATTGTGCGGGCGGATATACGGGCACCACGATGGCGCCGATGAGCAGTATGCCAGCGAAGCATGCGAAATAGTCGCTGCCTGTTGGCAGCATCAGTGCGACGGTATCTCCGGGATTGACGCCGAGCTGGCGCAACCCGCGCGATACCTGAAGGGCGGCCTGATGCAGCGCTGCGTAGGTCATCGTATGTGACGACGGCTCCTCGTCGAGAAACACGATGTGAGTGCGTTCGGGGCGTCGCGATGCATGCCATTGCAGTGCGTCGACCAGCGTTCTTGCATCAGTGGGCGGGTCCAGTGCACCGTCCGGCGCGCCAAGCTCGATGGCACCGATCGGGGATGTGGACCGCCCGGATGTTTCCCCCTCGAGGAAACGCAGTAAATCACGTGGCGTTACCGCCTGCCCAAACAGATCAAGTGGAAAGCGCACGCCGAGCGCTTTCTCAATGCGGCTGAGCAGTTCGGTCCGAGCGAGGCTGTCCAGCCCGAGATCACGTTCGAACTGGCTGTCCAGCGTGGCACGCGGCAGCTTGTGTCCACCCGGACTTATTTCTGCCGCGAAGGCATCGACTATCTCGAGCAACCGCGGGGCGCAGGCCGATGATTGGCAGGCAGCATCGTCGTTCATGTCTCGTAACCGCTTCGGCGTCGGGATGTCGGTATTGGCGTAGTGACAGGAGAGCGCATGAGCGTGGTCAATCGCGGAGTTCCACTCTTCGGTGAATTCGATCTTCGTTTTCCCTGCGGTTGTATCTCGCGCTCATCCAGTCAATGCGCCGCGCAGTACCTTGCCGAGTTGGTTCAGAGGCAAGGTATCGCGGAACTCAACGAATCTGGGAACCTTGTAGGCGCTCAAGCTAGCGCGGCAATGCGCCCGCACTTCAGCCGCGGTGAGGCCAGTCGAAGACGGGGCGACGAATAGTTTCACGGCCTGTCCCGTCCGCTCATCCGGCACGCCGATTGCCGCCGCGGCGGTTATGCCGGGGAGCGCGGACACCACGTCTTCCACTTCGGATGGATACACCTTGAAACCCGACACGATGATCACGTCTTTCTTGCGATCCACGAGCACGAGCATTTGCGTAGCAGTGAAGTAACCAACGTCCCCTGTGCGAAGCCAGCCATCGTGCGAGATGGCCTTGGCCGTTTCGTCAGGCTTCATCCAGTAACCGCGCATGACCTGCGGTCCCCGGACCCACACTTCGCCGATGCTCCCCGCGGCGACCAGGGCGCCGTCGTCATCGCGAATGCTGACTTCGGTTGAAGGCAATGGATATCCCACCGATCCGGAAAATTGCTTTGCATTCGCCGGATTTACACATACGACCGGTGATGCCTCGGTCAGCCCGTACCCTTCCACGATCGGCACTCCCGTTTCTGTCTGCCATCGTGCGGCAACGGACGGCTGAATCGCTGCGCCGCCACCGATGACCAGGCGCAGCCACGACCAGTCGATAGCGCGGAAATGTGGTGCATTCATAAGGACGCGGAACAGCGTGCTTACGCCCAACATGGCGGTGGGCCGGGTGCGGCGCAAGGTTCTTACGAGCCCAGCGATATCGCGCGGATCCATTACGAGCACATTATGTCCTCCAAGCTCGACGAACGTCAGCAGACTCGCAGTCAGCGCGAAGATATGAAAAAGCGGCAGCGGCGTGAGAACGGTCTGAGGCGTAGAACAAAACGCCTCACCCAGCCATGCGCGGATCTGAGCAACGTTGGAGCTCAGGTTACGGTGTGTGAGCATTGCACACTTCGGGGTGCCTGTCGTGCCTCCAGTGAACTGCAACAGCGCCACATCGTCGAGGGAGGCAGAGGGTCGATTTCGCGCTTTGGGGTACTGGCGCGACAAGGCGGCACTGAATGTCCAGTACCTACGCTTTGTTGGGCGAATCGAGTCTCGAACAACGCGCTGCACAAAGTCGATGGCGGCACGCTTTCGCAGCGGAAGCAGATCGCCCACCGCGACGGATACGACTGCTTTCGCCTGATTCTCATCAAGAATATCGTCGAGCTTCCAGGCGAAATTCTCGAGTACCACGATCGCTGAAACTGCCGCCGTAGATAGCTGGATCTGAATCTCACGGGGTGTTGCAAGAGGGTTGACGTTTGCGACGATAAGTCCAGCGTCGAGTACGCCAAAGAAAGCCACTACATAGGGCAAGCCGTTCGGCAAGATGAGCGCCACGCGCTCGGACGGCTCAAGTCTGAATTCGGTGATGAGAAACCCCGAGAAACGGCGCACATATTGCGCAACGTCCCGATATTCAATCGTATGATTGAATGAACTGAACGCCGGGCGTCTGGCGTAACGCGTGCAGGCCAGATCGAACATTGCGGGCAGCGTTCGAACGCTTTTGGAATCGATAGCTGCAACAGGCGGCTCTGCCCTATGGGGGTCTATCGTGTCTGCGTGAGTCATGGTTGGCGGGATGTGCTCGATGTGGCAGGCGCCGACGCAACAACGACTGTGCAACTGACGCACCACTTGTGCTTTTCACGTTCCGGTTTTCCTGGCGCGGTGCGCCCGATGCAACGGGAGTTTTGTACAGATTCCAAGATACGCATCCCGCGCCCGTGTTAATGGAGCGGATAGACCGCTGAGGCTGGCGATCTGCCTGCGAAGGCGTGGATGAATGCAGGCCACTCCGAGGACGAAGAAGGCTCCGGGCAGTATCAAAAGGCCAACGATCGCTGCGCTTTTCAACACGACTCCTCCAGAAACCGCATTTGTGTCGCCATGGACCTAGCATAGGTTTCATGTGTCCGGATGGATTGACGTGTGTCAAGACCCTCATAAACTCCGGGCTTATGCCCACGCAAAGTGTTCCTCGCATCCAATTCTCGCCGTCTGGCGGAGTCGGTCGTCGGAAGTCTAAATGGCGTGCCAGCGGAGCGTTGTGATTGATCTACCAACGCCAAACCATCAGGCTACTGGTGACGCGGCAGCTTTCTAAAGAATCTTCGGAGAAGGGCGGCGCCACCGACGATGACACCGGTCGCGAACAACCCTAGCAAAAACACGTAGCCGATTCGCTTGCGAAACTCGGCGACGCGTTCGTGGAGAACGAAACTTGTGTAAGAGGTTACGTCACTGGCGGCGTTGTGGTCTGTCGCCCGATATAGAAAGTACGAGCGGCAGATATCGTCGTCGGGTGGGGACGCGAAAAGCACGGAGCCCGGCACTATGCGTCCCACTTTTCGGCACTCAGGCGACATCATTCCCGTCACGATTGCGGTGTTGATTGGATGATCGACGATCGCACTCAGCCAGGTTGCGGCGATCGCCAACAACGTGCTTACAGCAATCGCAAAGGCCCATCTGGTTCGTCGACCCCGGCGGCGATTGTTTTCGACTTTCAAGGCGCTACTCCGTGACTACCCTTCTACGCTTCTTCGCCAGCAAGGAGGACATGAACGTACCAGGTCTGCGCTATGTAGCACATCGGGTGATCGACCAGGCTCGACCGACGTGCGGACCGCGCGTGTACCAGGCATAGTTACAAGCTGGCATCTTCCTCCCAGTTTGATCTGAATCAATAACTCGTGTAACTCCCGTGATAGCTTAAACTTGGCCGATGTAATCCGCGTGGTGATCGCCCCGGATCCAGTCGGGGCCCGTCTCCAAGGTGACGACATGGGCAGGTGGCTTCTTATCGGATGTGCCTTCATTGCATTGATCGCCATCGCGGCGTTTGCGGTGCTGCAGTACGTTATTTGGCAGAACGCGGATTGACACGCTAGCGGTCACTGCGGCAAAAATCGCGGGCTTCAGATATGTTGCGTCTATTCCCCAGTCTGCTTGCCACGTGCGGGCAGGCGGATGACATCAATATGGCCGGGAAGATTGCCGGCCAGTTCACTTTCTGTGTAAATAAAATAAAGCGCTACCATCCGCTCTGAATCGAGGACGCGGATCACGTGCAGAGCTTTGAAGATCGGGTCTTGCGACTCTTCAAACACTGTGGCCTGTTTTGGCACCTGCCTCGTTACGCTCACTTTCGCAACCTGATGACAGGAAGCATCGGCCTGGGATATCGATCCCGTTTGGGGATTACCGAACTGGTTATCTTCGTGGGTCCTTGAAAGGTAGCAGGTTACGCCCTTCAGGAGGGGATCATCATATGCCGATATTTCTACTTCGCCGCCATACCGTTGCGAATGAGTTGAAATTCTGGCAAGTTCTTCGCCGTGCGCTGCCAGGCTCGCGCATATCGCTACCGCTATCGGCAGAGTGCGTTGCAGCACAAGATATCGTTGCATGACATTCTCCTCAACACGGTTGGGTGCCGACGTCAAACCCGAACTTCTTTCACAGACCTTTAGAACGACACTACGTCGCGCCATCCATTGGAGCTTGACGCACGTCAAACGATGATTCGTCCCGGGCGCCATGCTGGTGTGGTGAACAATTTTTTACCAGGTCGGAGCCGCCGTGCGGGTATGCGTGACAAGTGCCACACGCTCGAGAAGCCGGGCCGGGAGGTAACCATGTCTATTTTTCGTGCGAGAGTATTTTCAACGTCACTTCTCGTTGGGGCAATACTGTGTGCCAGCGTGTCGGCGCAGCCGCTGCCGGCGCCAGCAGTGCAAAACGGGATCCGATATCTAACAGGCGGCATCGGAGAAGATGAAGTCAAGGCCTTCCATTCGGTCGCACCCAAATACAACCTGCGGGTCACGCTGTCGGCGAAGTCTGGTCATTACCTCTCCGATGTCGATGTAAGGATCTACGCTGGAACCCGATCTCTTCTGGCTGTAAGGACGGCAGGCCCATTCCTCTTCGCACATTTGCCTGCAGGCCAGTACCAGATCTCTGCGCGTGACAGACACGTAACAGAAACAAGGAAGGTCGTGGTTCCGGTGCGAGGCGGCATCGATGTTCATTTTTCCTGGGAGGATCCAGACAGGCACGACGTCATGCAGTTATGTACCGGGTGCCGCACACCTTGATCATCATGCGTGGCGTTGCCGCGCAGGCATTTCGCGGAGATTTGCACAGATTTACACAGTAACTCCGTGTCCGGTGGATCTGCGTCGGTTCCGCCAGCCTGAGCTCACTGACAAGGGGAAGCAGTGACGCAAATCAAACGGTGACGCGCGAGGAGCAGGGTTGCAATTCTAGATCTTGACTGGATCACGGAAGTGGTGACCAGTTGCCCGCCCTGACAGACCTTGCTGCTTTAATGTTGAGCGAATAATGGAGACCGTCTTCTCCGTCAATGCAGTCAGCAAGGTCTACCCGATGGGGAGCGTAAGCGTGCACGCGCTCAACGACGTGACGCTGGAACTGGAAGCTGGAGAGTTTGTGGTTCTGCTGGGCGCGTCGGGCAGCGGCAAATCCACGTTGTTGAACCTGATGGGCGGACTCGATACGCCGACGGCCGGCACTATCAATTACCGCGACCATCGCCTCGACTCTGTGCCCGACCGGGACCTTACCCGATTCCGTCGCGAACACGTCGGCTTCGTGTTCCAGTTCTATAACCTCATACCAGGTCTCACCGCACGTGAAAACGTGGCGCTCGTGACGGAGATTGCAGATCAGCCGCTTGATCCCGACGTCGCCCTGGATATGGTCAGCATCGGCACACTTGCCGATCATTTTCCTTCCCAGATGTCGGGCGGTGAACAGCAGCGGGTCGCGATCGCCCGTGCAATAGCGAAACGCCCCGATGTCCTGTTGTGCGACGAGCCAACGGGCGCGCTGGATTTCCAGACGGGGCGGGTTGTGCTCGAAGTACTCGAACGCGTCAACCGTGAGTTCGGGACCTTGACAATTGTCGTTACTCACAACGCTGTCATCGCTGACATGGCGAATCGGGTCGTGCGCATGAGCAGCGGCACAATCGTCGAAGATCGTCGAAACGCGAGGCGTTCGCGAGCCCGGGATCTGTCATGGTAAGTGTCCTGACACGTCTTCTATGGCGGGATCTTCGGCACATGCGGGCGCAAGCATGTGCTGCAGTGCTGATCGTGGCTTGCGGCGTGGCCACATTCGTCGCCATGCGCACGACGTATTTGAGTCTGCTGACGGCGCAGCAGGACTATTACATGTCTTACCGCTTCGCCGACCTGTTCGTAACGCTCAAGCGCGCCCCAGTCGCAGTCGCATCGCGTATCGCGTCGCTGCCCGGTGTCGCTCGCGTCGATCCGCGCGTCGTGTCTGATGTCACGCTCGACGTGCCCGGTCTCGATGAGCCAGCGACCGGGCATCTCGTCTCGATTCCCGAGTTTTCCTGGCCGGTGCTCAACCTGCTGCATCTGCGAAGTGGCCGATATGTGTCGCCGGGTCGTGACGATGAGGTGCTGATGAGTGCTGCTTTCGCGGAAGCAAACAATCTTGATGTGGGGCAGCACGTCGGGGCTGTATTGAACGGTCGCTGGAAAGAGCTCAAGATCGTCGGTATCGCGCTTTCGCCAGAGTATGTCTATGAAGCAGGAGCCGGGTCCATTTTTCCGGACAATCGGCACTACGGTGTCATCTGGATGGGGCGTGACGCCGCGTCGGCTGCATTCAACATGGATGGGGCGTTCAACGACCTGGCAATCGCACTCGACAACAGCAGCCGGGTATCGGACGTGATCGCCCGGGTCGACCGCGAACTGGCACGCTATGGCGGGCTCGGTGCAATCACGCGTGAAGATCAGCTATCGCATCGCTTCATCTCGGACGAAATCGCACAGAACCGCACCACATCTACGTATGTGCCTGCGATCTTTTTCTGCGTGGCCATGTTTCTGTTACAGAGTTTGCTGAGCAGGCTGATCGATACCCAACGCACACAGATCGGTTTGATGAAGGCATTCGGATACGGAAACGCGCGGGTCGCACTGCACTATCTCCATATGGCCTCGCTGATCGCGGCGGTGGGAACCGCGATCGGCGTGGCAGCCGGGCTCGGGCTCGGATCCTATCTCACGGACATGTACGCGAGATACTATCGCTTTGCCCGTCTCGAGTACCAGGCTGACGGATCAGTCATGATCTCTGTCATTGCCGTGAGTTTCGTCACCGCAGCTGCGGGCACGGCGGCAAGCGTGGCGAAGGCTGCGAGATTGATGCCCGTCGAAGCACTACGTCCCGTATTGCCACCCGCATTCGCCGCAGGCTGGGCGGAGCGGACTGGAATGTCCCGGCACCTCAGCGTGACCGGGCGAATGGTTGTGCGCAATATCGCGCGGCAGCCCGTCAAATCTGCGCTTTCCTGTCTTGCGATTGCCAGTGCGAGCGCGATCCTCGTGATAGGGGGATTCTTTTTCGATGCTATCGATTATCTCTTCGATGTGCAGTTTCAACGCGTTGAACGTCAGGACGTGACCATCACTTTTGCACAGCCACTGTCGCATCGGGCATTGTTCGCGCTCCAAAGCTTGCCCGGCGTGTTGACGGTCGAGCCGTTTCGCGATGTGCCGGTCAGACTTTCCTATGGATACCGCTCTCGCCGGATCAACCTCAGCGGAATCTCGACGACGGCAGCTATGCATCGCCTCGTCGATGAACAGGGTCGGCCGTTGCGCGTGCCCCCGGACGGGATGCTGATCTCGTCACAACTCGCGGACGCGCTGGGACTGCGCGCAGGTGACAGGATCACTGTGGAGTTGCTCGAGGGCAAGCGCCAGTCGCGACAGGTGATGGTGACGGGTAAGGTCGGAGAGCTGGTGGGCATTCGGGCGTACATGGATCAGCATTCCCTTGCGCGGCTGCTTGACGAGAGCGGCAACTGGTCAGGGGCGTGGCTGCAGACTGATGCGCGCGCGCTGGAGCCTCTGTACGGCACGCTCAAGCGTATGCCGGCCGTCAATACGGTGGCCGTCCGGCAAACGGTAATAGACAGTTTCCGCAAGATCATGGACGAAAGCGTGCGTCTTTCGACCACAATCAATTTTGTGTTCGCCTGCATCATCGCCTTCGGGGTTGCTTTCAACGGGATGCGTATCGCCTATTCGGAACGCGCACAGCAACTGGCATCGTTGCGCATACTTGGCTTCACCCGCGCAGAAGTCGCCCGGATCCTCCTTGGCGAACAAATCGTGCTTGCTACGGCATCAGCGCCTATCGGTCTGTTGCTCGGATATGGCATCTGCGCGTTGCTGGTCCGAGGCCTGGCCACCGATCTGTACCGTCTGCCGCTTGTCATCGAAGCTCCGACGTTCGCGTACGCGCTACTCGTCACCGGCGGCTCGGTGGCTTGCTCCGGATTGGTCGTGGCGTGGAAGATCAGGCGCCTCGATATCGTCGCGGTCCTCAAGGCGCGCGAATCATGAAGCGCAACGGGATCCGGTCGGCGTCACTGATCGCTGTCGCGACGCTTGCAGCTGCCGCGGTCCTGGCGGGCGCGTTCTGGCCGAAACCGGTCGTTGTCGATACGGCACAGGTGAGCCGGGGAGCGCTTCGCGTCACGATCGACGAGGACGGGGAAATCCGGGCACATGACCGCTATGTCGTCACGGCGCCGATTACCGGCCGCCTGCTGCGCGTCACCATGCGCGAAGGCGATCATGTGCGTGCGGGACAGGTGATCGCGGTGCTGGTGCCCGTCCCTATGACGCCCGGTGAAAGTGCGGAGCAGCGTGCCCATGTGGAGTCGGCGGAAGCCGCTTATGGGGAGGCTCAGGCGCACGTCGATCATGTTCGTGCCGATCTCGAACAGGCGCACAGGGAGTATCAGAGAGGCAAGGCATTGATCGAATATGGCGGCATCTCGAAGCAGGGGCTGGAACAACTCCGCGTCACCGAAGCATCGGGCATGAGCGATCTCGATGCGGCCCGCGCGCGCGCGACATCTGCGGCAGCAGAAGTGCGAGCCGCGAAGGCGAATCTGAGAGCACTGGAAGCCGGACAGCCCGTGGAAGTCCGCGCTCCTGTCGATTCCGTGCTCCTGCGGGTTGACGAACGGAGCGAACGGGTCGTGTCGGCCGGCGCTGCCGTGATGGTGCTCGCTGATCCATCGCGCTATGAAGTCGTCGTTGATGTGCTCTCAACGGACGCCGTCAAGATCAGTCCCGGGATGCGCATGTCAGTCGAGGACTGGGGCGGACCTGTGCCAATCGATGCAAAAGTGCGGGTGGTCGAGCCGGGCGCTTTTACAAAGGTTTCGGCGCTGGGGGTTGAAGAGCAGCGGGTGCATGTCATCGCGGACCTGTCGGGTCCCCCGGGCCGGCTGAACGACGGGTATCGGGTTCAGGGCAGGATTGTGGTCTGGGAACGATCTGACGTGATAAAACTTCCCATCGGCGCGCTATTCCGTTGTGGGGAGCAATGGTGCGTTTTCACCGTCGAGCGCAAGCGAGCTATACAGCATGTTGTGCAAATCGGACAGCGCAATTCCGAAGAAGCGGAGATGCTCGACGGTCCTGACGGCAATCAGATCGTGATCGTATATCCACCCGGCACTCTGACAAATAATGCCCGAGTTCTGCCACGCTAGAAAAGTCTTACGTGCTGCATGCTCCCTGCGGCTCGAGTGTTGTGTGGGCGGGTCGGTTCGATTATCCGCGCAATCAGTTTCAAGCTCGTCACATCGACGTTCAATGTTTCGCGGTGAGCCTGCAGTCTGATCTTCCCGGAAATATCGATTCGACGCAGGCCGGGTACCGCACGGATGCATTCATACCTTATGCTGAAAGCAGCGATTTCAAATCGGCTCCAGCTTTTTTTGTTTGAAACTCGAACCCCTTGTGATCTTTCCGCCATGCCACGTCCGTTTCACTCAGTCGAGCTTGTCCTGCTGGCCGTCTCGGCCGGAAGCCTCGTAACGGGCATCGTGCTTGCCGCGCTCGGACACGCCGCGCTCGCGCAGGTACTGTGGGCCGTTGGAACCTTGCCTGTCCTGCTGGCGCTGCTGGTGTCGACCGTCAAGACGCTGCGACGGCATGAAGCGGGCGTCGATGTGCTCGCACTTCTTGCCATCGGTTTCGCACTGGGCCTCAGCGAGTTTCTCACCGCCGCCGTGATCTCGCTGATGCTGGCGAGCGGACGGGCGCTCGAAGCGTACGCACAGGCGCGGGCACACCGCGAAATGACTGCCTTACTAAGTCGCGCTCCGCGTCACGCCAACCGCTTTGAGGGCGGTGAGTGGCGCCGTGTCGAACTGGATGCGGTACATCCCGGCGATCGTCTGCTGGTCCGAAGCGGTGATCTCGTTCCTGTCGATGGCTCGCTAATCGGCCACGCTCAACTGGATGAGTCCACGCTCACCGGGGAGTCCCTCATCCAGCAACGCTCACCCGGCGAACCGGTCAATAGCGGCGTCGTAAGTGTCGGCGCGGCGTTCGAGATGGTCGCTGCCGCGAGCGCGGCAGACAGTACGTTCGCCGGAATCGTGCGAATGGTGCAGTCAGCGCAGCGCGAGCGCAGTCCGGCAAGCCGTCTTGCCGATCGCTACGCGCTGTGGTTCGTGTTTGCCGCCCTTGCACTTGCCGCGGGTAGCTGGCTGATCTCCGGAGAAATCACCAGGGCGCTTGCGGTGCTTGTCGTTGCAACCCCGTGCCCGCTGATTCTTGCGGTTCCTGTGGCCATTGTTTCCGGCATGTCGCGTTGCGCGAAGCGCGGCGTGCTCGTCAAAGGTGGGGCTGCATTGGAAAGGCTCGCGCAAGCGAGCGTGCTGTTCTTCGATAAAACAGGAACGCTGACGGGAGGGCACGCACGCCTCGTCGCAATTGAAGCCGCTACCGGCACGTCTCCCGAGACGGTCCTGCGCCTTGCTGCATCTCTTGGCCAGGCATCTGCGCACGTCATATCCGAAGCGGTGACTGCGGCTGCACGCGAGCGCAATCTCGTCTTGTCACTACCCAGCCGGGTCGAGGAGCAGCCGGGTGCCGGGGTAAAGGGCGAAGTGGATGGCCATTTCGTCGCGATCGGCTCTTATGTCTTTGTGGCGTCGCTCGCGACGCCAGCACCCTGGAGCGAAGTTTTCCTTCAACGCCTGACGTACGAGGGCGCTTCCGCCGTATTCGTCGGGGTGGACGGCAGCATGGTCGGGGCGCTGCAGATGGCTGATCAGATCCGGCTTGAAACCCCACGCGCGCTGCGGCTGCTCAGGCACGAGGGCATCAAACGGCTTGTCATGCTCACGGGCGACAGACGCGATGTGGCCGAAACGGTGGGGGCAATGCTGGGCGTCACGGAGGTGCGATCCGAGCTGTCTGCGGCGGACAAGCTTGCAGCGATCCAGACGGCACGCCGTGAAGGGCCAGTCGTCATGGTTGGCGATGGCATCAACGACGCGCCCGCGCTTGCAGCTGCGGACGTCGGTGTTGCGATGGGCGCACGAGGCGCGGCGGCGTCCTCCGAGGCGGCGGACGTGGTGCTGCTGGTCGACCGGCTGGACCGGCTTGTCGAGGGATTTCGGGTGGCGAAACACACGCGGCGAATTGCCGTCCAGAGCGTGATGGCGGGCATTGCACTGTCGGTGGCGGCAATGATCGTCGCCGCGTTCGGGTTTCTGCCGCCCCTGCCGGGCGCGTTGCTTCAGGAGATCATTGATGTGGCCGTCATCGCGAACGCGCTACGCGCGTTGCGGATCCGTTCGACGGCAATGGTGGGCCGCCTTGCCCGTGATGACGAAGATCGCTTGAAGACCGAGCATGTTGAACTTGGCCCAGTAATCGAACAGATCAGGGAACTCGCGGACAAACTGCCCGGTTTGCCGGGACCATCCGTGGCGGGCGCCCTGGCCAGCATGAACGATTTGCTCGCACACAAGCTCGTTCCGCATGAACAGCACGACGACCTGGAAGTCTATCCGGGCCTTGCAACCCTTCTCGGTGGAGAAGACCCGATGGCGGCGATGAGCGCCATGCACCGAGAAATCTTCCGGATCTCCCGTTTACTTCGGCAGATGACGGACACAGTGCCGGCCGCGGGACCCGATCCCGATAGCATCCGCGAAATCCAGCGCCTGCTGTATGGACTCGATGCGATCGTACGCCTGCATTGTGCCCAGGAAGAGGAACTGTTCCATACGCTCGGGGAAGGAGCGTAAAGACCGATTTCCTGTATGTGTGCGCTGGTATCGTTGTGGGCAGCGAAATACATCAGGGTCGATTACCCGGCATCCTGACCGCGAATATAGGAATTCCGTCTGAATTCAACGGCACTGGCGCGGCAGTGCCGGTTTGGTCCGACGATAATTGAAATCACAATTGGTTTATGTGCGCTGCGGCTCAGGCGTCCTGTGTGCCGACGAGCAGTAGTGGCGATTGCGCAAGATGCGCGACTCGCCCCACAACGCTACCAAACAGCCAACGTGATATACCACGCCTGCCATGCGTGCCCATCACAATCAATTGCGCGTGACAGTTGCTGGCTTCGATGGTATGGGCCACATCGTCGCTGGTACGACGCGTCTTCACAAGTGCGGTACTCGACCGTATCGACACATGCGAAAGAACCGGCTCCGCGGCCGCGAGTGCATGCTTGCCTTCATCGAAGAAAGCGTCCTCCAGTGCGTCGATGGGAACGAAGTCGCTCAGCCACACCGCGCGATCGATCACATAGATGGCTCGCAAAGAAGCGTCGGGTGCCGCAAACCGCACTCCAAAGCGCAGCGCGGTTGCCGCATGTGGACTTCCGTCGACCGCGAACAGGATGCGCTCCGGCAGTGTTCGTTCTCGACGTGATAGCTTCGGGTACTACAAGCAGCGGGCAGTGCAGAAGTTTTGACAACGCCTCGGAGACGGTCCCCTCAATCCAGCGCGTCAGCCCATGGTGGTGGCGCGCGCCTACGACCATCAGCTCGGCTTGCCATGCATTGGCTGCATTCACCAACGCTTGAACAACGACCCCGCCGCGCTTCGAGAGGTCAACCACTTCCGTCTCGATGTGTACGTCACATGACGCCAGTAAAGCTTGCGCCTGTTCGAGCGCCGCGGCCGCATCCTTCAGCAGTTCTTCGCGCACTGAATCCAGCGTGTGGCTGACATGCCGACCGCTCGGAAAGAGTGTATGCGGATTCTCGGCCACGCTCACGAGCCGGACTTCGCCACCGTGCGGCAGGAGGTGACTCGCGTACGCGAGCGCGTTCCGCGATGCTTTCGATGAATCAACGGCGATGAGTACTCGGCGTGGCAATGCAGGATTGATGTCGTCGGGTCCGTTCGAATTCATGGTTTACCCAGTAAGGTTATCGACCGCCATCCGTCAAGCCGGACGCTTTTGCCGCGGCTCGCTCAAGCCGGCATAGCCGGGAGACATACCAACTTCAGAAGCGATGGTCGTAGTTGAACCGGATCTTTGTCGGCTTCGGCTGATCCTTCTGCGTAACAGTCAGATCAACGTGATAAATGCCACTCCACGGCATCTGAAAGTCGTTGTCGTAAGTGACGGCGCCGCCCACCTTGACGGCATCCAGACGCTTCTCGACAGGCTTCGTGTGAAGATGTGTATCGTGGGCGCGGGGGCCTTTGACGCTGGCAAGTACGGTGGCGTCGCTCACGCGTCTGCCCGTGGCCGCCTCAAAGATTGCGACGGTTAGATGGTACTGGTTGGGACTCGGAGCGGTGATGTTGCTTGCTGCGTTCGATCCGGATTCTCCCAGCTTGCTGGACGGAATCACGCCGTAGTGAACAGTGAGACCGTGTGCAGTGACACTGTGCGAGAGATCGTCTGCGTAAGCGACAGCGCATACGCCAAGAAGAAACGTCGTAAAAATCGCGCTGATCAGCTGTAGCCTGATTCGCATGTGCACCTCCCACCTGTTTGATCGTGCAGACTATGGATACCCTTGATCCAAGACTCCTCAATGGTATGGTCACGCCTTGTGGGTATGGCGCCTTGATTCAGATCAAGCATTGCCAGCATGCCACTTTACCTCGACTTCGAGACCCCCGAGGGACTTCGAGCGACGCACGTCGACGGTTGCCGCGTGAAGGTCGACAATTCGCTGGACGATCGACCAGCCAAGACCACTTCCGCTTTCGTTGGTACCCGGAACCCTGAAGAAGCGCTCACCCAACCGAGAGCGATCCGCATCGGCGAGTCCTGGACCGCTGTCTCCAACCGACAGGGAAGCGTTGGCGCCATCTGTCGTCGTTCTGATCAACACGGATGCGCCAGACGGGCTGTAACGGATGGCATTGTCCACGAGGTTGCGCACCAGGGCCGCGAGCAACATTTCGTCGCCTGTGACGTGGCAGGGTCTTTCGCCTTCGAATTCCAGTGACAGCTGCTTCGCGATCGCCGTTGGCGCCAGTTCTGCGACGACGCGCTGTGCAAGCGCACTCAGATCCACCTTCGTGAGTGCGAGGGTTGCCCCGGACTCGAGTCTTGAAAGCACCAGCAGCTGGTTCACGAGACGCGTCGCGCGATCACACCCTTCGAGAGTGGCGCGTAACGCGTGCTGACGAAGGGCGTCATCCGTTTCGGCCAGCGCAACCTGAGCCTGCGTCCGAATCGCCGCAATAGGCGTGCGCAATTCATGTGCGGCGTCCGCAGTGAACCGGCGTTCTGCTTCCCATACCGTCTGGATACGCTCGAAGAGCTGATTGAGCGCGTCGAGCACCGGGGACAGCTCGGCAGGGGGGTGGGGCATCACGACGGGAGCAAGATCATCCGGGCCACGCTGGGCAATGCTTCGGCCCAGTTTCTTGAGCGGCGTCACCCCTTGCCGCACGGCCCACCAGGTGGCAAGTCCAAGAAGGGGCAGAGCGGCAGCCATGGGCCACAGCGTACCGCGTAATACCGCTAGCAGTATTGCGGTGCGCGAATCGATACGCTCACCGACATAGACGCGCCGTCCCGCGCGCAGAAAATACGCGCCACGCGTCACCGCCTATCTGCACGGTCGCGAAACCCTGCCCGAACTCACCATTGGCGGGAATCATGGGCTCGGTCGGTGCATTGGCCGAACGCACGACTGCCTGCCCCTCATGAAAGATCTGGAAGGCGACACCAGCAGACCCAATCGATTGACGACGATGACGAGATCGATACACGGGTGCCTCATCCGTATGCACCCAAGGGACGATCAGCAACGCTGCTGCCTGTGCGAGGTGACTGTCGAGCAGTTCGTCGAGCTCGCTGCGGGCGTCACGCCAAATGACCTGCCTCGCTCATTGCAGGGACGTCTGCTCGTCCTGGTCATCGGTGGCGTGATCGGCGTATGGCTGATTACCGCGGTGTTCAGGATCATCACGTAACGCAGCCCTCTCGCATCAGTACGTACCCGACGCCACGAACTGTCCTGATCAGCTCGCTGCCGAGCTTGGCGCGCAGGCGATGGATGTGCACTTCAACTGCGTTGCTCTCCACTTCTTGACCCCAGCCGTACATGGCCTGTTCCAGCTGTTCGCGCGACATCACACGGCCCGCATTGAGCATCAGCACATACAGCAGATCAAACTCGCGCGTGGAGACGGTGACTGGTTCTCCATTCCGGTAGACAAGCCTTGCTGCCGGTTCGAGTGTGACGTCCTGCACCTCCAGTCTTTCCGCCGGCTGACCGTGTGCGCGGCGCACGAGCGCTCGCAGGCGGGCTGCGAGCTCCAGGAGATCGACGGGCTTGACGACGTAATCGTCGGCACCGATGTCGAGTCCACGGACGCGATCGGGGACCGTGTCGCGTGCGGTCAGCACCAGTACGGGCATGGTCACGCCCGCGCGACGGGCCGACGACAGCACGTCGATACCATCCTTGAGCGGAAGTCCGAGATCGAGCACTGCTGCAGCATAGGACTGGGTACGCAGTTCCGTTTCGGCCGCCTGGCCGTCGCGAACCCAGTCGACCTGGAACCCCGCTTGCCGGAGGCCCGCGCGAATTCCATCGCCAAGCAACGGATCGTCTTCGACGAGCAGGATACGCATTATGTCCTTGACCTTTGAGGGGCATCAATCGGCATCATCGCGGTCGGTCTGGTGTGAAGTCGCTGCGTTGCTACCGGGCGCTATTGGCGCAGGTGCGACTTGCCACTGCCACCACCAGAACGCAAGCACACTGGCGAGCACAATCGCCGCGACGGTTCGCCACACGCGCTTGATGCCTTCGTCGGGGTGCCCGGACTTATGTCCGCTCAGCATCGCGCCGACCAGGTTCTCCCGATGAAGCCAGCTGCTCACGACGACGCCGGCCACATGTACGCCAACCAGCGCAAGCATGATGCTGGCCAAAGCCTCGTGCACTTCACCTGGCCAGTTTCCTCCGACATCGTTATAGGTCGCCCAGCCCGTCATGGTCAATGCGCATGCCAAAGCTAGCATGGCGACGATGACGACGGCGCCGGCCGGGTTGTGCCCGACATGGCGTTGTGGATGGCCACGCAATATCCCAAGAAGATAGCGCCACACGGAGGCGGGGCCGCGAACGAAGCTCGAAAAACGGGCGTATTTCGTTCCGACAAGCCCCCATGCCAGTCGAAAGATCACGAGACCTCCTGCCGTGTAGCCTAGCGCGACATGGACGAGCCGCCAATGCTCGCTTTCCGCGGTGAGCCATGCACCGGCAAAGCAGGCCGCGAACAGCCAGTGGAAAAGCCGTACGGGCGCGTCCCAGACCAAAATGCGACGTTGCGTCGTATCGCCTGCGCTGCTGCTATTGCGGTATGCGGATGAAGTGTTCATTGAAGTTCCCTTGTTCGGCGCGGGTATGGCAGGCCGCGCAATTTGACGCGCTCTTGATCATGGGCCGCTTCCATACCGCGGCAGGCACTTCTGCATGCTCTTGCCGGAACCAGTGAGAGCGGGTAATGCGATCTTCGGGCGGAGCGGCGTGCGCGGCCGCGTCTGCTGCCGAATTTGCGGCGAGCCACGTCGAAATCTGCCTGACGGAGTCTGCGTCGAGTGACGCATCAGTGCCGAAATGGTGCTGCAGGTTGTCCAGAATGCGCTGCCATGACGCGGCAGGCAGCATGCCCGGCGGATAGGCAAGATGGCAGGTTGCGCACTCCTGCCGATACCTGGGCAGCACATTGACCTGACTAAACGTCCGTTCAGATTCGGCCGCAGCGATCGAGGCCGTCAGGGCAGCCACAAGCGCGACGGCACAAACATGAACAGGACGGGGCACAAGGTAAAAAAAGCACGGGAAGCGCTCCGGCGGAAAGTACTTTCGATAGTGGAGAAAGGCGCCTACGGCTTCAGCGTCAAAAGCCACGCAAGCAGATCCGCCTTCTCGGCTGCACTGCACTCACGTCCGACGACGTCGTTGCAATTGCGACGGAACCATTTCTCGGTCTTGGAGGCGTCCGTAAAGCGCTCCGGGTTGAACGCAGGGGCTAGAGGTCCGATCGACTTGCCTGTGACAGCATGCCTGCCAGCCTGCGTGGGCACTGCGCCGTGGCACGAAGCGCAACGCCACTCATGGCCATGTGACGCATTGAAGAACTGTTGCCCACGCGACGGGTCCGCTTCCGCATTGCCCGACTGGGTACGGTAAGAGCCGAGAAGATCCGATGGCGTGGCAGCGTTGGCTATCGACATTGAAGTCATGGCAGGGACCAGCAGAAGTGCCCCGTACAAACCCTGCGGCGAGAGAGGCGATTTGCTCACGAGAATCTCCGGTAGATGCTGATCATCCTGGGTGAACTTCCTTACCAGAGTCTTAACGCTCAATCTCGCTGTTTGCTCACGATGCGTTTGCTGTAACAGCGCATCGGCTCCGGCTTCAGCTTTCCGAAGTCCGTCAGCGGCACGCGCATAACGGCGGAAATCACGCCTCCTCCCACTTTTTTGCGGGAGTGCAGACCGTGCACGCAGCGCGTCAATCCTTTGATGCGCGTCAAGGGGTGGCGCCGATCGGCGGGTAATGTTGAATAAGGACAGCTTCAACCCCGCTTGCCGCCACCGCGGAGACTTCCATGAAAAAGCTTCTGTTCCCTGTCGCAATCTGCATTGCGTTGAGTTCGCCGATGCTCCATGCGGCGTCAAAGGACGCAACTGCCGCACAAGGCACGTCAAAGGCCCAGAGCACGGATATGGCGGCATTCGACAAGAATCTGGCTCAATTCCAGGAGCAGATGAAGACGATGCAGGCGCAGATGAACCAGATCCGACAGACGCAGGATCCGAAGGAACGCCAGAAGCTTCTGCAGCAACACTGGGCGACAATGCAAAGTGCGATGACCACGATGCACGGGATGTGGGGCTCCGGCATGATGGGGCACGGCATGATGGGGCACGGAATGATGGGGCAGGGAATGATGGGGCAGGGAATGATGGGGCAGGGGATGATGAGCGGCGGCTGGGGCCATATGGGAGGGTACTACTCCAGGCTCAGTCCCGAGCAACTGCGGCAGCGTCAGTATATGACCGACCAATACCTGCAGATGCAACAGGAAATGATGAACAACATGATGTGGCAACAGCAGTATTCAACGCAGCCTCCCGCCTCGCCGCAGTGAAGTGCACGACGGCCGGTGATCGGATTACCTGCAGGACTGGCAACTACCGCCGATAAGCGCGGTTGTTCCCGGACTCCGCAGATCAAGAGGTTTGCTGTTTGAAGAGCGCACCGGGCGTAGTTCGGGTTGTCACACACCCTGTTGTATAGCGGCTCCGTCGACCTCGTTCAACTTGCGCGGATCCACATGGGTCATGACATTCAGCACGCGATGGCGCGCCAGCACGTGCTGGCGCGCAGCGACCGCAATTTCGTGTCCCGCCTCAACGGAGATCGCAGCGTCGACCTCGATGTGCACGTCGACCACAATCATATCGCCCATTTTTCGCGTGCGAAGATCATGTACGCCGATTACGCCGGGCGTGGCGAGCAGCGTCTGGCGGACGGCGATTACCTCATGCTCGTCGGCCGAACGGTCCATCAGATCATGCAGGGCATCCCAGCCGAAGTCCCATCCCATCTTAACGACAAGCAATCCGACGATCAGTGCCGCGATCGGATCCAGTATCGGGTAACCAGCCAGATTTCCGACAATGCCAACTCCCACAACGAGTGACGAGGCAGCGTCCGACCTGGCGTGCCATGCGTTGGCGACGAGCATGCTTGACTTCACACGCGTCGCCGCCGCCAGCATGTAACGGAACAAGAGCTCTTTCGCAATCAATGCGCCAATCGCTACCCAGAGAGCGGCAATATGAACGCGCTGTACGGTTGCGGGATCTTCGAGCTTGTGAACCGCGGACCAGAGCATGCCCACGCCCACGGCAGCCAGCAGGCCGCCGAGCGCCAAGGACGCGCCGGTCTCGAAACGCTGGTGGCCGTAGGGATGCTCATCGTCGGCGCTCTTCCCGCTGTGACGGCTGGCGAAGAGCACCACGAAGTCGGAGACGAGATCGGACAACGAGTGAACGCCGTCGGCGATCAGGCCTTGAGATTGGGAAAAGACGCCGGCGATGACCTGAGCAAGCGTAAGACACAGGTTGACGCCGACGCTCACCCATGTGCTGCGGGCAGCAACAGCGGATCGCTCGGCTGGCGAATGTTCCGGATTCTCAGAGTCGTCGAAAAGTGCTTCGGGTTTCATAAAGTAGGCCTTCCGGTGCGGTGAATGCTGGCCATCTCTAGCTGGGTGCCAGCGGTCACGGGGCAGCAGTTGTAGCGCCCGCGCTCTGGCACCGGGGAAGAACCGGCAGGACGCCGCCAGCAAGGTTCAAAGGTACAGCCTTCAATTTTGCTCAACGCTTCAGTTGCGTCAATGGCGAAACCCCGTTCCAAGGCAACGGCGCCGGTGATCTGAATCAACCAGATGCCCCCGCTTCGACCGTATGGTCGTTCTGGTATGTCGTTCGTGCTCAATTCGTCACCGACGCCATTCAACCCGCCTTCCCGGTCGGAACGCATCTCAAATGGAAGCTCTTAACCCAACGGTATATCCCGACCTGGGAGGCATCGTGATTAATCGACTCCATCAGGCGCTCATCGCATTGTTTGTCGGTCATGCCGCGCTGACGCTCTCACACGCGCAGACATTGGACAAGATTGCCCGAAGCAACCAGATCGTCGTCTCCTACCGGGAGTCTGCGATACCGTTCAACTATCTGCTAACGCCGCATAAGGCCGTTGGTTTTTCGGTGGATCTGACCGAAGCGATTGTTGACGATGTACGTAAGGCACTTCGAAGGCCGGATCTCTATACCGTTTATATGCCTGTTACCGGGCAGAACCGGATCCGGATCCCGTTGCTCATCGACGGCTCAATTGATCTGGAGTGTGGGTCGACGACCAATACATCGGCGCGCGGCAAAAAAGTGACATTTTCAACCAACTATTTCTATGCCGGCACGCGATTGATGGCGAAGCGTGAATCGCATATCGGTGACTACTCCGACCTCGCACACAAGGTTGTCGTCACCGTCGGGGGAAGCACCAACGAGAAGGCGCTACGTCGGCAACTCGACGCACAGCACGTCGACGCGGGCATAGTGCTGACAAAAGATTACGCAGATGCGCTGCGAGAGGTTGCGAACGACAGGGCAGCAGCGCTGGCACTCGACGACGTTCTGCTCTAAGGGCTGCGTGCGAGCGCGAGCGATCCACATACGTGGGAGGTCGTCGGTAAGACGGCGTAGATCGAACCGTATGCGTGCATGGTCCGAAAAGATGATCCGACGTTCAAGCAGCTCGTCGATGGCACGCTCGCAAGGCTGATGAAGAGCGGCGAATTCACGCGTCTCTACGCAATGTGGTTCGAATCGCCGATCCCATCGCGCGGCGTGAATCTCAAGATGCCGATGAGCGTCGAGTTAAAGGAGAACCTGACTGAACGCAGCGACCGCCCCACACAATGAGTAGAGGCGATCACCCGGACATGAGCGTGTCGTCGATCACTCGTTGCCCCGCGCTAAACCCTGCCATGAGTGCTGCCGCTTCTGTTCCAAACGGTTTCTGATTTTCATTCATCAGGCGAATAGGAGGCAGCAGCGCAGCAGGCAAGCCCTTTACTCCGATCGATACGATCGCGAAGTTGTGTACGTCACCCATTGAAAGGCCGATGTCAAGGGCGCGCAGACGGCCAGGCGCAGAGTCGCACGGTGCGCCTTTGGATTCAGTGCGCAGGGCCGACCACGCGGGCGGTTCCTCGTCTAGCTGGCTGCAGCGCTGAGCCGCGCCAGTCACCCATCGGGATCTAAGCGAACGCCGATGAATTGGCGCTTCGCTCTTGGCTCTTTCGAGTCCCAGAGAACCATCGGTGCCAGACCTCTGTCCAGGGTCGAGATTCGTGGTTGCCCCGAATGGGGCACCAGGCTTGCATGGCTCAGGGTCTGTGCGTCTCAGCGATCGCTGCGCTACCGAGTGGCGGGAGGGAGCGGCGCAATCAAGTTTGTGGCTTCACACCAACGCACACATCGAGCTCATTCCCTCCAGCCAGTTCTATCCAAAGCATCGTCGGATCTCGAATGCCGTGCCATCTCGCATCATGTAGTACGCCGCGCGGGCGAGCTTGTGGGCAAGAGCCTTCATGGCCAGCGCGGGTAGGCGCTTGGCCTTTTTTCGCTCATAAAATCGCCTGGCTTGCGGACAACTGCGAAGTGCAGCTGCTGCGGCTTCAATGAAAGCCCAGTTCAGGTATCGGTTGCCGTTGCGGGCGTTGCCCTGGCCCTTCCTTTTACCGTTCGAAATACGTTTGCTTTCGACGCATCGGCAATAGGAACTGAATTGGCCAACATTGGCGAATCGCCCGATAGTACCGGTCTCGAGCATGATTGTGGTCGCCAGAACATTACCAATTCCAGGGGCTGTCTTCAGGACCTCGAACTGGGGACGAAGTTTCGCCTCGCGATAAAGGATGTGCTCGAGCGCGGAGATTTCGGTCGTAAGTACCCGCATGACGGAAAGACTCGCGACTAACGCCTGCTCGACATGAGGCGACAAGCCGAGGGCACTCGTAGCGTAACGGTCCAGATTCTGCACTTGCTCGCTCTTCATGCGGAGATTCGCCTGTTCGGGCAAGAAGGCTTTCGATACTGAGTATCTGCAGTGTCCGTTGCTGGACCAGTTGCAAGCGCTTGCGGGCAAGGTCGCGTAGCCCTCGTTCCTCACTCGGATAGATATAACCTTCTGGAAGCAGGCCAAGGCGAAAGATATGGGCCAAAAAGACGGCGTCGCGTTCGTCGCCCGCGTACTTGAGGCCTTCATACTGCTTGATGGCAGGCGTGTGGGCGAGATGAACCTCAAAGCCAGCCGCCATCAGTCCATCCACCAGCCAGTACCAGTTGAAAGTCGATTCCACGACTACCCCTTGCAATTCGTCGCGATAAGGTGTCAGGGTTGCCACGATCGTTTGTAGATCATTGGGCAATCGCTTGCAGTAGAGCACCCGGTCTTCGTCGTCGGTCACGGCGACCACGGCGTTGTTCGAGTGCAAATCAATGCCGCTATACTTCATGTCAGCCTCCCAGGGTCTCAGTTGACGAGTGCAGTTCAACTGTAGAGCCCTGCTGAAGCCTTGTCTGCGCTAGTCACAGGTAAGGCTCCAGCAGGAGGCCTTTCAGATGATTATCAAGTTGTGCAGAAACCGGTTGACGATGGTTTCAGTTGATCTTTCTGCCGTGTCCGCTGCGCAGGGCGTAGCCCGCAACAGCGGACATGGCGCGCCGCTCATGCAGGAGCGCGTAGAAACTCCTTCTTCTGCTCGGCCAGCAGAGCCATGTTCAGATAACGGCTGTCTTCCAGCCACGTTTCGTGCGTTTCGCTGCACAGGGCCCGGACGAGTCGCAGGCACGCCGCCTCGTTCGGAAAGATTCTCACAATACGCGTGCGTCGCCTGATTTCCTCGTTCAGGCGCTCAAGCATGTTGGTCGACTTGAGGTGTTTGTGATGCGCGCGAGGCAAGCGGTAGAACGTCAGCGTCTCGGCAATGTTGCCTTCCACCCAGTCCACGAGCTTCGGATACTTGCCCTGCCACTTGCTGATCCATGCAGCCAGATCCCGTTGTGCTTCCTGCAGGTCGCGACGGTCGTACATCCAGCGCAGTTCCTGCAGGCAGTCATCGTCGGCCTTACGCGGCAAATAGTCCAGCGCGTTGCGCAGGAAGTGCACATAGCAGCGCTGCCAGGCGGCCTCAGGCAGTACCTCGCCGATCGCCTTCCTGAGCCCGGCATGGTCGTCCGAGGCGACGAACTCGACGCCCGACAGGCCGCGCTTCTTCAGCCCCAGAAGGAATTCCTTCCAGCTCGACAGGCTTTCGCGGTTGGCCAATTCCACGGCCAGCACCTGGCGATGGCCTTCCCAGTTGATGCCGATGGCGATCAGCACCGCCTGCGATCGGATCACACCTGATTCACGCACCTTCTCGTAGCGCGCGTCGACGATCAGGTACGGATACGCTTCCTCCAGCGGCCGGTGCGCGAATTTCGCCAGCGTTGCGTCCAGTCCCTTGTTGATGGCGGAGATCGCCGAGGCCGAGAAACTGTGACCGCATAGTTCCTCGGTGATCGCCTTGACCTTGCGGGTCGATACACCCTGCACGTACATCTCGGCAAGCGCGGCCATCAGTGCCTTCTCGCTGCGCGCATAACGCTCGAACAATGCCGTCGAGAACTCTCCGTGACGGTCGCGCGGCACGCGAAGTTCCAGCTTGCCGATGCGTGTCACGAGCCCTCGTCCGTAATAGCCTGCCCGATAGCCGCTACGTGTTTCGGTACGCTCGTTGGGTGACGCGCCCAACAGCTGCGTCATCTCCGCTTCGAGCACTTCCTGTAGCGCATCCTTCATGAGCGCCTTCATCAGGTCCCGATCGCCGGCAACCAGCGCTTCCGCTGAGGGCCGGTTCGTACTACGCCTGGTCGTGGCCATGGCGTAAGCCCTCCCCAGGGCAGGTTGACGAACTGGACATTCATCAACTTACACCACGGCCACCCCATCCTTGGGCACTGTTCCTGCCTTCAGACTTTCTGCACATCTCTCGGCACATTACCGGCCCCCGCGAAAACCGGACACTGGGTAACGCTTAAATTATGAGGTAGTCTTCCGCCTATGTTTAAGCCCAGTCACAACGTGGAACCCGTCGAAGTTCTAACCCAGCCGGAGCAGCGCCGCCGGCGCTCTGTCGAAGAAAAGCTCGCAATAGTGCGCGAGACGTTTGAGCCTGGTGCCACTGTTTCGGGCGTTGCGCGTCGCCATCAGGTGAACGCCAACCAGGTCTTTGGCTGGCGCAAGCTCTATCAGGATGGAAGCCTGTCGGCGGTCAGTGCCGGCGGACAGGTGGTACCGGCATCGGACCTGGCTGAAGCGATGAAGCAGATTCGCGAACTCCAGCGATTGCTGGGAAAAAATGGTATGGACGCCTCCTCATCGCATAATTGAGGACCTCGTCCTACCGGAGAGCGCAAATGGAACCGACAGTCGTGGGCGTAGACATCGCGAAGCGGGTGTTCCAACTGCACTGGATAGTTGGAGACACCGGCGAAGTGTTCGACAGACAGTTGCGTCGTGCCGAGTTTCTGGAGCACTTTGCTAATCGCGAACGATGCCTTATCGGGATGGAGGCTTGCGGAGGTTCACAGCACTGGGCACGACGTCTCATTGAGCTCGGGCACGAGGTCAAGCTGATGCCCGGCAAGCTCGTCAAGGCGTTCGTGACAGGAAACAAGAACGACGTGGCTGATGCGCGTGCCATCTGGGCAGCTGCAAAACACCCGGGCGTGAGGGCCGTGCCGGTTAAGACTGAAGCCCAGCAGGCCGTTCTCGCGTTGCACCGTATACGGCAGCAGCTTGTTATATTCCGACGCTCCCAGTCCAACTGCCTGAGGGGTTTGCTGGGAGAGTACGGAGAAGTAATGGGCGTGGGGCGTGCAGCAATGAACCGGGCCATGCCAGACGTCCTGCTGCGCCTCGATTCACGCCTGCCACGGGTGTTAATAGATTCTCTTCGAGAGCAATGGCAACGACTAGTCGATATCGACAAGCAGATTGCTGCCATCGAGTAACGACTCCGTGCATGGTTACGTGAGAACGCGGCCTGCAGGACAATCGCAGAAATCCCGGGCGTGGGGTTTCTCACTGCCACCGCCGCCGTTGCCTCCATGGGCGACCCGAAAGCTTTCCGGTCCGGGCGGGAATTCGCGGCGTGGCTGGGGCTTGTCCCCGCGCAGTTCGGAACCGGTGGCAGGGTCCGCCTGCTCGGCATCAGCAAGAGAGGAGACCGGTATCTGCGCACTCTCATGATTCACGGTGCCCGCTCCGTGATGAAACACGCGAAAGATCCGGAATCGTGGGCTGTGCAGTTGAGCATGCGGCGTCCGCTCAATGTCGTGGTCGTTGCTATGGCAAACAAGATAGCCCGAACTATATGGGCCCTTCTGGCCCACGGTCGCTCATACAGCGCCAGCTACCCACCGCCCGCGCCGGCCGCTTGATGTCCCACTTCACCACGTCGTTCTGATTCTCAACTCTATAGTTCAAGGACGTTCTCGCGAAAAATTGGTCTGAAGCCGGTCACGACGCCAGTGAGAAGTCCGCAGAGCAATGGGATGGCCGAGAGCTTCGTCAAGACGATGAAGCGCGATTACGTTTCGTGGATGCCCAAACCTGACGCGAGGACGGCGCTGCAAAACCTGGCCATTGCGTTCGACCACTACAACGAGTCACATCCACACAGCGCCCTGAAATACCGCTCGCCACGCGAGTTTCGCCAGCAAACAAATTCTCCAACCTAAGCGTGACCGCGTGTCCGGTCATTCAGGGGCAAGTCCAGTCATTTAAACCTGAAGGCGACGTTAAGATACGCAGAATGCGCTTACGGAAACGTGACCCGGACTACGCGCCGCGTTGCGAACTGATTCCAGAAATGCCGAATCAAAGAGTTGATTTTCAAGCACCGATCTAGCGTGTGCAGAATCTGTCTCATATTGTCACTCAGCTTTCATCATTGAGCGCCTTACACGCTCCGAGTGGCGTTCGTGAAGCGGGAGTACATAAACGTGTCTTCCGACTTTCGCCTGCGCGCGACTTCCTGGCGCTACCTATGACTGCTCCCGGTCGAGCCCGCACGAATCTGGGCCAATTCATTGCGACGCTGAGTCGTGGTTTCGGGATATCGAAGATTCAATTTCTCCAGCATGTTGAGAATGATCTGGGAAACTATTAGCCGAGCGTTTTCCTT
Organism: Paraburkholderia bengalensis; assembly: GCF_037126505.1. Classification (NCBI taxonomy): domain Bacteria; kingdom Pseudomonadati; phylum Pseudomonadota; class Betaproteobacteria; order Burkholderiales; family Burkholderiaceae; genus Paraburkholderia; species Paraburkholderia bengalensis. The sequence continues at coordinate 13,218 of NZ_JACFYJ010000067.1, read as the reverse complement.
GTCATCGGCAGGCACGAGATACCACGGGGCGTTTTTTGTGCTGGTCGCACTGAGACACTGCTCATAGGCTTTCATATACTCCGACCAGAACTTGCGTTCTTCGACATCGGCGGTGCTGAACTTCCAGTTCTTGTCAGGTTCGTCGATACGCGCGAGGAAGCGCTTTCTCTGCTCCTCCCTTGAAAGGTGCAGAAAGAACTTGACGATCCGCGTGTCGTTGCGATGAAGATGACTCTCAAGATCATTGATGGAGCGATCACGGCCCTGCCAGAGGGCCGCCTCCGCGCCTAGAGAGCCAGATAAACCCTCTGCGCGAAGAATCTCCGGATGGACACGCAGGATCAAGACCTCTTCGTAGTATGACCTGTTGAAAATCCCGATCTGTCCACGCTCAGGAAGGTCGCGCGTAGTACGCCAAAGAAAATCATGTTGAAGCTCAGTCGCGCTCGGATGTTTGAAGCTGAAAACCTTGCAACCCTGCGGGTTGACGCCCGACATGACGTGGTTGATCACTCCATCTTTTCCCGCTGCATCCATTGCCTGGAGTATGAACAGTACCGCGTAGCGATTATCGGCATAAAGGACGCTTTGCAGTGCACGTAACTGTTTGATGTGTTCTGTCAGCATGCCATGGTACTGCTCTTTCGAGCCGTATACGGGCGCCACGCGCGATGGTGACTTGGCCAGGTCAACCGCGGCACCTTCGTGAATGCGGAATGACTCTGAATCGATCTTCATGTCCATCCTCCCGACCAAAGCCGCTTGAGCGCAGAATCGATCGCCTGGCTGCCGGACACCAATGTAGCGGTGGCGAGGGTTGAAGTCGGCTACGGCTTCCCGTTAATTGCTGACAGGTATGGCGCCATCTTCTCGATCTTGTCGGAAGGAAATGGTACAGCATAGACCATCCGCATCTTGTTCCCCTCGGTCTGCCACTCTTCGAACGACAAGGGCGGTTGTCGCGACACCATTCCAGGAGAGTGACAGATGATGCAGTGGGCATTGGCTGCGAGCGCGATGATGCTCCTGTTCCATGCTCGAATGCGTATTCCTGCCTCCTTCGCTTCGATGCATCCATGTTCGATGGGCCGACAGGTCAAGCCTATGCGGTGCGGGGACGTCTGTTTTGATACACATCAACGCAGGGCGCTGCGCGTTGCGTTGATGGAAAGGCAGCCCGGAACTGGGATTCCTCAATAAAAAACCGTTGGACCATGGGCCGTGCGAATTGAGACGCGTCAGCCAACGTGTGGCAGATTCGAGTGATGCCGCCAAGCGGAGTCCTGAAGGACTCCTGAACTTATAATCGGGAAACTCAAACGGCCATGGCGACCTTGGCGACCATGCCGACAGCAATGAGTCCAACGACGAGCGCGAAGCCTTGTTGCAGCCTGTTAGCGCTCAACTGGCTGGCGACGAGCTGCCCGGCCAGCATGCCGCCTAATGCGCCCGCAGCGAACGGCGCGCCCACTGGCCAGTTCATGTGACCTGAAATCGCCGTCGAGATGACGCCAGACGCGGACACAAGCGTGATGACAGCGAGCGATGTCGCCATGATTGTCGGCACCGGCGCATTGGTCGCTTTCCTCAGCGCAGGGACAATGATGAAACCTCCGCCCACGCCGAGCAGGCCGGACAGGAAACCCGCACCGATACCCGCAAGGGCGAGTGCGCGCGCGCAGGCGGCCGTCCATACGAAGCGGCCTGTGCCGCCATTGAGCTGACAGGGTTGTAAAGCCGCACCGCTGCGAACCTTGTGAGGCGTGCCGTCGGTAGCCTGTCGGAACATCCGGAGCGCGACGTACGCCAGCACGCCGGCAAAGACGAGTGTAAGCGGTCCGTTCGGCAGCCGATGGGCAAGCCACAGGCCGACGGGCGAGAACACCGTACCGGTGACGGCCATCAACACTGCGGCGCGGTACCGGACGATGCGGGCCTGCAGCCCCATCAATGCGCCAAGCGCGGCGGAGACGCCTACAGCCAGCAGGGCGATGGGCGCGGCGTCGGCAATGCTCAGATGCAGCACAAACAGCAGCAAGGGCACTGCGAGGATGGCGCCACCTGCACCCGTGAGCGCGAGGATGAGGCCGACGACAAGACCGAGTGCGGCGCTGCTGGCAATTACGTGTTCCATCGGACAATCTCTGTATTGTTCACCTGCGAGCCTTTCGCGGATAGCGCAGATTGCCGCTCACGCGCGCTGCGTCGTGGCTTTCGCTCGCTCGATCAGTTCGAAAACGGCCATGCCGGCAACCATTGCCGCCACGAAACCGACAGCCTTCGGATAGCCCGCGCCCAGCGCGACAAGCGCGGGACCCGGGCAGAACCCGGCCAGCCCCCAGCCGATGCCGAAGACGACGCTCCCCAGTACCAGTCTCGGCGTGATGGCCGTGCTAACGGGAAGTTGCATCGGCAGGCCAAGGTATGACCTGTCACGGCGTCTTGCTGCGAAAAATGCAAGTGAGCCAACCGCAATGGCGCCGGCCATCACAAAGGCGAGTGATGGGTCCCACCGGCCGGCCAGATCGAGGAAACCCTGCACCTTCGCGGGATTTGCCATGCCTGACACCATCAGGCCAACCCCGAAAAGAAGGCCGGCGAGCAATGCCGTAACCGGCGCGATAGGCGTTGTCTTGAGGGCTGCCATGTCAGCCTCCGATCAGGTGACGTTGTACAAAGACAGTGAGAAATCCCGCGGTCATGAAGGTTGCGGTAGCGACCAGCGAGCGCACGGACCCTCTGGAAAGACCGCATACGCCGTGGCCGCTGGTGCAGCCGCTGGCATAGCGAGTGCCTATGCCGACAAGAAACCCAGCCGCAAGGATCACGCCCCAGCTCGCCTCGATCTCCGCCTGTGCAGGCTTACCCAGCAGTCCCGCGATGACGGGTGCGCCCACGAGCCCTGCCAGAAACGCAAGACGCCAGTTGGCGTCATCGCGCGGCCAGCTCAACAGGGCGCCGAGGATGCCGCTGATCCCGGCGACGCGTCCGTTGACCAGTATCAGCACGGCAGCCGCGGCACCGATCACGAGCCCGCCTGTCAACGAGAGGCCAGGTGTGAAATGTCCAAGGTCGACCAGCATGATGCGTCTCCTCACTGCTTTGGGCAGAACTGTTCATAAAGTACCGCCATCACGGCGAGCGCCTCTGGACTCGCCACCGAATAAAAGATGTTCTTGCCTTCCCTGCGAGTGGCGACGAGGTCGTTTTCCCGCAAAACGCCCAGTTGCTGCGACAGCGTGGGCTGACGGATGCCAAGTTGTTCCTCAAGCTCACCAACCGACATCTCGCCTTGCGAAAGCTGGCACATCAGCAGCAGGCGGTCGGGATTGGCGAGCACCTTCAGCAGGGCGCATGCATTCGCAGCGCCGGCCTGCATTGTGGCAAGGTCAATGGTTAGACGAGATTTTTTCATGGTCGATGTTCAATCTATATCAACATAGTATATTGAAAAATAGATTGTATGTGAATAGAATGTTTTCATTCATGGAGATTAGACATGCAACCGATCATTCATCCCTTCTTTGACCCCGCCACCTGGACCGTGACTTACGTGGTGTTTGCAGAGGGCCATGCCGGGTGCGCCATCATCGACCCCGTGCTGGACTACGATCCAAAGGCTGGAAGGACCTCCACGGCCAGTGCCGACAAGGTGATCGCTTTCGTGCGTGAGCGTGCGTTGCGTGTCGAATGGATACTGGAGACGCATGCACATGCCGACCATCTTTCTGCAGCCGCCTATCTCAAGCGCGAACTGGGTGGTCGCATTGCGATCGGCCAGCACATCCGGCGCGTGCAGGGTGTGTTCAAGGCGCTCTTCAACCTCGAGCCATCGTTCCGTCTGGACGGATCGCAATTCGATCACCTTTTCGAGGATGGCGAGAAGTTTGCCATCGGAAATCTGACGGGCTTAGCGATGCATGTGCCAGGGCACACGCCGGCCGATATGGCGTATCAGATCGGGGACGCCGTGTTTGTCGGGGACACGCTTTTCATGCCCGATGTCGGCACCGCGCGGTGCGACTTTCCAGGCGGTGATGCGCATGAACTCTATCGCTCTATGCGCAAGCTCCTGGCCCTGCCGGCCGACGTGCGGCTGTTCATGTGCCATGACTACCCGCCCGAGGGACGCGGCCCTGCATGGGAAACGACGGTACGCGCGCAGCGTGAACGTAATATCCACGTGCACGACGGCGTAAGCGAAGAGCAGTTTGTCGCCATGCGTCAGGCACGCGATGCGACTCTGGCGATGCCGACACTGATCCTGCCCGCGGTGCAGGTCAATGTCCGCGCCGGTGAGTTTCCGCCGCCAGAGGCGAACGGCGTGCGGTATCTCAAGATCCCCTTGAATGCTGTCTGATGTAACACGGGTCACGTGCGCGTCCGGCAGGTGAGGGCGCATCGCGGTCCAATGTCCGCTGTTTAACTGTTTCAGGAAGCAGGCCATGATTGTGCGTTCCCTCACTTCAGATCTCTCTGTCTCGCCCCAGATTACCGTCGCTGACGTAGCGACCCTGCTCACGCTGGGTTTCAGATCAATCGTGTGTCATCGGCCTGACGGTGAGGCACCGGATCAGCCAAACTTCGAGGAAATCGCGCAGGCGGCAAAAGCCGCCGGCCTGATGGCAGTGCATCAGCCCGTGGTGCCGGGGCAAGCATCGGACGAACAGGCAGCCGCATTCACCGCGCTTTGCGCGGAACTACCTAAGCCGGTGCTGGCATATTGCCGCACGGGCACGCGGTCCGCGACGTTGTGGGCACTGTCACAAGCGGGCAAACTGAGCGTTGCGGAAATCGAGCGCACCACGGCGGCCGCGGGATACGACCTCGAAGCGGTGGTGCGGCGTATTGCCAATGCGGGAAAAGCACCGTTAGACGTGGTCGAGGCCGAACATTCGGTGGTCATTGTTGGTGGCGGCGCGGCCGGTATTGCTGTGGCGTCGAGCCTGCGCGCCCGCGATGCTTCACTGGACATCGCGATCATCGATCCTGCCGACGTGCACTACTATCAACCGGGCTGGACGCTCGTGGGAGCGGGAATATTCGACGCGGCGGACACCGCGCGCACGATGGCATCGCGTGTGCCACGCGGCGTGCGCTGGCTCAAGGCCGCCGTGGTGGCGTTCGAACCGGACAGTCATGCGGTGGTGCTTGAGGGGTGCCGGAGAGTGCGCTATCAGCGGCTCGTCGTTTGCCCGGGCATCAAGGTTGACTGGCACGGTGTCGAAGGCCTCGTCGAGACACTGGGGCGCAACGGTGTGACGTCGAACTATCGTTTCGACCTCGCGCCGTATACGGCGGAACTGGTCAAGGCGCTGCACGGTGGCAAGGCGCTGTTTACGCAGCCGCCGATGCCGATCAAGTGTGCTGGCGCCCCGCAGAAGGCCATGTATCTCTCGTGCGATACGTGGCGCAGAAACGGTACCTTGCACGATACGCAGGTGCAGTTCTTCAACGCGGGCGCGGCGCTGTTCGGCGTGCCTGACTACGTGCCGGCACTGATGAAGTATGTGGAAGCGTACGGCATTGACCTGCGTTTTGGCCATACATTGAAGAGCATCGACGGCCCTCGCCGGCGCGCCGTGTTCGAACATGCATTGCCTGACGGCAGCAGGGAAACCGTCGAAACCGACTTTGACATGATTCATGTGGTGCCGCCGCAGACGGCTCCGGACTTTGTTCGCGCGAGTCCGCTTGCCGACGTTGCCGGCTGGATCGATGTCGACCCCGGCACGTTGCGCCACAAGCGGTATGAGCACATCTATGCGCTGGGCGATGCCACCAGCACAGCGAACGCCAAGACGGCGGCAGCTGCGCGCAAACAGGCACCCGTCGTTGCCCATAACGTGCTGGCGAGTCTTGGTCGCGCCAGGGGATTGGCGACCTACGATGGCTACGGTTCGTGCCCGCTCACGGTCGAGCGGGGTAAGGTGGTACTGGCCGAGTTTCTTTACGGCGGCAAGGTCGCGCCCAGTTTTCCCGCGTGGCTGCTCGACGGCACACGGCCGTCGCGTCTTGCCTGGTTTCTCAAGGAGCGGATCCTGCCGTCGCTCTACTGGGACGGCATGCTCAAGGGGCGCGAGTGGCTGGCGCGACCCGCACTTGGTGATCGATAGCGTGACGGAAAGAAACCGTCCGATGGGAAGAATCGCGGCAGCATCGCGCAATGCCGAATCGGGCCTGGCCTACTGCCGCAAGTAGCTGTGTGAACAATCAAGGAAGGTGCCGTGGTCAGCCTGACCGAGATTTTTGACGAAAACAAGCTCTATCGGGTCTCTAAGGTGAGCCGACGGTCGAAAGCTGTTTGCGCACTGTCAAAATTGTCGTCAGCGTTGCCCTTACTCCGTTTAACTGAATTTGCTTTCCTCGTGCTTTGAATTATCAGAGGAGTTCGTCGAAGACCGCTGCTCGTGACCGCGGGTACTCGTACCATGCCAAGAGCGAAAATGACCTTCGAAAGAGCAGCGAGCAGTCGTTGCTATTTTCTGAATGCAGAGCGTGCCAGCGGCTTGTCCAGTCGCATTTAATCTGATTACCGCGCGGACGACTCAACCTCGATCACTTGTTGGCATCTTCTGCTCGACACGCCTGGGCAAAGGCAGGATCCGGGTAAGAATGTTTTCCGACCTGAGTACCCGGTGCGCCAGCGCCCCCAACACGTGCAACCCGACAAGTGCAGCCAGCCCGTAGGCCGTCAGCGCATGCAACTCCCCCAACCAGTGCGACAGATCGCGGCTTTTCGATACCAGCGTTGGCAGCGAGAAGAGTCCGAAGCAACTTGCCACGTGTCCTGCAGCATTGGTCTTCAGCCAACCGAGCAGCGGAATAGCGAGCATCAACACGTAGAGGAGGTGATGAACGGCCTTCTCGGCCAGGTAAGCGGGCGTACCGGGCCGGTTGGTCGACGGCGGCAGCCGTCGCCGCATCCGCAACCGGTTCGCGACGCGAACCGAGACCAGAAAGAGGATGACGATGCCGATCGACTTGTGGAGTGTTAGCAGATCCTCGTTGTCGTCGAGCATCCAGCCGATGATCAGATTGCCAAACAGCGCGACCGTCAGCAGCCAGTGCAGCAAGCTGATCGAGAAGGGGTAGCGGGACGTGTGTTTCATGTAGGGATTCCTGTGCAAACGCGTTTCAGGTTTGTCAGCCCAGCAGGTCGTGATAATGCTTTCTCGTACCGTTAATCCGGCGCAATGCGCGCTTGGCGGCGTCCATGTCGTCTGCCTGGATTGCACGGTCGACCTCGGCCAGTTCCTGCTGCAGCGCCTGCATGCCCTCATCGTAGGTGGATGGGTCGCTGCGATAAGGCTGATGGCTTGCCCGCTGCGCGTCGCTTTCGAGCCTGGTCACGTAGCCGCGCAGCTCGGGTATCGTGGTGCTGGACATCGCGCCCTGCATGGCCAATTTCATGTCCTTCATCAGTGTTTTGATCTCGCCTGCATGGGCCAACGGCGCGGCCACAAGCAGCGAGACGCACAGCAACGTGCGGAAATGAGGGGAGGGCGGCAGCTTAGCCATGGGCATTGATCCTGTAAGGACGGTGAATGCCCGCGAGAATAAGCAGGTCAGGTTAACGGAATCTTAACGAACCGCCATGGCGGCGCACGGGCTTGATACACGCCCGTCTAAGCGGTTATCGTTGCCGCCAGGAACGAACAGGAGCACCACGATGCGCGTATTACTGGTCGAGGACGACAGGCTGATTGGCAGCGGCGTGGAAGACGGCCTGATCGAGGCTGGCATGACGGTCGACTGGGCGTGCGACGGCAAGCACGCACAACTAGCGCTGGAAACCACGCCATACGACCTGGTCGTACTCGATCTTGGCCTGCCCCGCGTGTCGGGAACCGAACTGCTCGACTGGATTCGCAAGCGCCGTGATCATACTCCCGTGCTTGTCATGACCGCGCGCGACACCGTTGCCGACCGGGTGAGTGGCCTGAGCGCCGGCGCCGATGACTATCTCGGCAAACCGTTTGACCTGACGGAACTGGTCGCGCGTTGTCGCGCGCTCGTGCGGCGTTCGCAGGGCCGAAGCACGGATACGATTGAATACGGCGACCTGCTGGTTGATCCAGAGCGCCTGACGGTCAAGCGCGGAAGCGAGCGCATCGCGCTCAGTTCGCGCGAGTGCGCACTGCTGGTCGAACTGCTGGCGAATCAGGGCCGTCCTCTTTCTCGCGCGCGTCTCCAGGACAGCCTTTACGGCTGGAACGAGGAGATCGAAAGCAATGCGATCGAGGTGCATATCTCGAACCTGCGCAAGAAGCTTGGCGCCCAGTTGATCCGGACGATCCGCGGCGTCGGCTATGTGGTGGAGAAGGAAACGTGATGCGGTCGATCCGGCGACGTCTGACCTTACTGGTGTTGTCTGCCATCGTACTGGTGTGGTTGTACTCGCTTTATTCGAGCTATCACCAGGCAATCCATGAAGTCGAGGAATGGGACGAAACACGCATCGAACAGGTCGCCCGTGCGCTGCTCGTGCTCGACGTGCGCGATCTGCCGGCTTTTGCGGGCGCGAGCCTCGCGCCTCGCGACGACGACGGAGACAACGATTCGTCAATGCGGCTGCTGTATGAGGTGACTGCTGCAGATGGACGGTTGCTGGCCGCGAGTCCCGGTCTATCGTCGCTTGGCCTGCCGGCACGGCCGGCCCACGCATCCGGCCTGCTACGGGTCGACGATGCGAAGTGGCGTGTCTACGTGCTCGGCGATACCGCGCGCGGCCGTACCGTGCGAATCTTCCAGCAGCGCATGCATCGCTCGGAGCTCTCCTCGATGGTCGCGCTGCGCATCGCCCGTCCACTCGCTTTGGTGTTGCCTGTGCTGGCCATGCTTGTCTGGTTTGCGATCGGTCGCAGCCTGACACCCTTGCGCACACTGTCGGAAGCGATCGAGGCACGATCACCCGACAGTCTCGACGCCGTCGCGGACAAAGGCGTTCCAGACGAGGTCTTTCCGCTCGTCGCTGCGCTCAATACGCTGTTGCAACGTCTGCGCCAGTCGCTGGATCGCGAGCGCGCTTTTACCGGTGACGCGGCACACGAACTCAAGACCCCGCTTGCCGCCATCAAGGTCCAGGCACAAGTCGCGCTCACCGCGCGCGATCCGGAACGTCAGCGTCGCGCCATGCAGCGCGTGGTGGAAGCGGTGGACCGGAGCACGCACCTGGCCGATCAGTTGCTCGCGCTGGCGCGGCTCGAGGAAAGCGCGCCGCTTCCAAGTGCGCAAGTCGATCTCGCGGACATGGCCAAGGCATGCATCGTCGACCAGCATGCCTTTGCGGATCATAAGCAGATTTCGCTGACGCTGCAGGCCGATGGAGCGACCATCGTGCGTGCACCGCCCGCGCTGGTGCGCATACTGCTAGACAATCTCGTCGACAATGCAATCAAGTACGGGCACGCGCAGGGGCGCGTGGAAATTGCTATCTGGAGAGATCCCGACGCGGTGTTTCTCGAGGTGCGCGACGACGGCCCCGGTGTCGCGCAGGAGAACCTGCCACGTCTGCACGATCGCTTCTTTCGTGCAGCGAATCACGTCGAGAAAGGAAGCGGGCTGGGCCTGTCGATCGTCGCACGCATCGCGGCCAAATTGCGCGGGAAACTGGCGTACACGTCCGGAATTGATGGGAAGGGGTTCGGCGTGAGCGTCGCCCTGCCTTTGCATATGCCCTAGTCGACAGAGAGGCAGGACCAGACGGTTCGTGACATTATCGTTGACGAACTCTTCATCGACGCCCCGACAGAGCCGATTGGTCATCCGCGTATCGAATATCTCGTGAACAGCTGCAGCACACGTCGGCGAGTCTCCTACGGCCGTCATTGCCGCCTGAAGTACGGTCATCATCGCGTCCGCCCGCGCCGGCATGAGACTGATCTGTTTCCACAGTCCTGCGATTTCCCGCTCGAGATCTTTCAACTCAGCTTCCTTGCTCTGTTGCAGATGCTGTGGCCCGACATCGTCGTCGTGTCAGTTCGCCCATCGGCGTCGGCACAGGCATTGACACACGTCAAAATGAATCGAACTCCCGCAGGCATGATGAAAGGCCATCCGATGCAAGACCAAGACACGTAATCGTGATGAGGCCCGGCCATGTACCGATTCGATGCAATGAGGCGCTCCCGGTCAACGGACACATATGCTATGTCGAGATGCATCTCATGAAGTCCGCCAGGACCGCCCCCACGTCTCGAATCAATCGACGAAGATTGTTGTCGACACTGACGAGACCTATCGGTAAGGGAATCGCCGCACCTGAACGTAGAGAAAGATCGGGTGGTATTCGATACATCCGCTCCCACATTGCCGGGCACGGTCCGCCGTGCCACGTCGTTCACGCGTCATTCCTGTCAGGAGCAAAGTCATAAGCAACGTCGAAGTCGTCTTGTGCAGCCCGGTGCGCACCGCGATAGGCACCTGTGGAGGAGCACTCAAGGACCTGCCCGCGCCAGCGCTGGGAGCTCCGTTATCCGCGAATGCCTCAAGCGCGCCGGATTGCCGGCCGACAAATGCAGGCGCTGGTCATGGGAAATGTCATTCAAGCAGGCGTGAAGATGAATCCGACGCGACAGGCCGGTATCTCCGGCGGAATGCTGATCGAGGTCCCGGCGCTCACGATTAACCGCGTCTACGGATCGGGCGCGCAGGCGATCGCCAATGCTGCTACCGAAATCGAGGCCGGCATGATTGATTGCGCGATCGTGGGCGGCATGGAAAACATGGAACGTAGCCCTTACTTACTGCCGCCGGGGCGCTGGGGAGCACGAATGGGCGATGTGACGCTGTTCGACAGCATGCTGCTCGATGGGCTCAACGCGGAAGGCGGGGCTGTCATCCGATCGGCGCGAGCTGTGCGGTACTGACCACACGGTTGCTGCAACCAGATGCAGCGCGGCGGAGGCCGACGCGGAATCGTGACGCTGTGCTTCGGCGGAGGGCAGGGCATAGTGCTGGCGCTTGAGACGCTGTGATACGCGTACTGATTCTTCCTCGGAGCGCCCCGGCCATAGCGGTATTGTTGCGGTGAATCTCAGACGGTGACAACCGAATGCAAGATGATTAAAGGTCAATCAGAACGGGAAACCACATGCCATCACGACTCGCGTTACTGGAAGCACCGACCAGATACATGTTCTTCACCGGAAAAGGTGGAGTGGGAAAGACTTCGGTTTCCACCGCCGTGGCTATCGCGCTGGCCGACGCCGGCAAAAAGATCTTGTTGGTTAGCACAGATGCCGCGTCCAATCTTGGCGAAATGCTCGGTATTGAACTGATCAATACTCCGGTCGCGGTACCGGGCGTGGTCGGACTGCGCGTACTGAACATCGACCCAGACGTCGCCGCGGAGAACTATCGCGTTCGCGTTGTCGAACAGATGGACCCCGAGGCGAGTGCCGACGAAATTGCGACCGTGCGAGAACAGCTATCAGGTGCCTGCACCACCGAGATTGCCACGTTTGATGAGTTTTCCAGCTTGCTTTCTCACGGCGCCTCTGACTTTGATCATGTGGTATTCGACACAGCCCCCACCGGGCACACGCTGCGGTTGTTGAGCCTGCCCAAAGCGTGGAGCGGGTTCCTTAAGGGTAGTGACCGAGGGGCGTCCTGCCTGGGGCCGCATTCCGGCTTGAAAATGCAGGAGAAACTCTTCAATCAGGCGTTGGCGGCACTTAACGACGCGAGTATGACAACCATCGTGCTGGTAGCCCGGCCCGAAACTGGCGCATTGGAAGAGGCCGCGCGTACGTCATCCGAGCTACGAGATCTGGGGCTGGCAAATCAGCGCCTTGTCCTGAACGCGGTTTTCCAGGCAAGCCAATCCCATGACCGCATTGGCGACGCTCTTGATGCCTTGGGAAAGAAGGCTCTCGCAGCCATGCCGGAAGCGCTGCGCCGGCTTCCTACGGATTATGTGCCGCTGCGCGCAGTGGACTCAGTGGGCTTACCTGCGCTCCGAGCCCTCTTGGCCCCGGAATTGACATGGGTAAGCAATGTTCCTCGCGGCGTGCCCACGCACCTTGCACACCACCCGATGTCGGAATTGGTTAAGGAATTGGCCCACGCCGATCGGGGGCTGATCATGGTCATGGGCAAAGGTGGCGTCGGCAAGACAACTATCGCGTCCGCTATCGCCTTGGGGCTGGTTCGCAGCGGGAAGTCGGTGCATCTGACCACTACTGATCCAGCTGCGCATCTGGCGATGACCCTTCAGGGAAATGTCCCGGGACTCACTGTGGGGCGCATTGACCCCGAAGTGGAAACCAAGAAGTATGTGGACAAGATCGTGGCTGCACGTGCGCCCCGAATGACAGAGGACGAGAAGGCACTGCTCATTGAGGACCTACGATCCCCCTGTACTGAAGAGGTCTCTGTGTTTCATGCCTTCTCGCATGTCGTGTCTCAGGCTGGCAGCTCATTCGTAGTACTGGATACCGCTCCGACCGGTCACTCTCTGTTGCTGATGGACGCCGCGGGCGCCTACCATCGTCAGATGGTACGCGCGTTTGACGACAAGGCTCCCGGCCGCATCGTGACACCGTTGATGCGATTGCAGGATACTAACTACACGAGGATCATCTTGGTTACGTTGCCAGAAACGACGCCGGTGTCACAGGCAGCGGCATTACAGGAAGATCTACGCAGGGCCGATATCGAACCGTTTGCATGGGTGGTCAACCGGTCATTGCTGGCCACGGATACTAATGACTCAGTGCTGCTGGCGCGTTTAAACAGTGAAAGAAAGCAAATGGAGCGGGTGGCAACGCTATCGAAACATGGGGTCTATGTGGTTCCATGGCGAGCCGATCCACCGGTGGGAATCCTTGGGCTTGAAAAGCTACTTGAAGGCGACTGACGGCCGAGGCTGCCTTTGAAGCATATACACGCGCCTTGGCTCGGGTGACAGTCGCGAAAGGGTTCGCACTGTTCGCCGTCACATTCGTGCCAGCGACATCGGTCGGCCACTCATCGCAGCTGCCGGAAACGTGGACCGACTAGTCGGTCATATGTCAGAGATCGTGTGATGAAGAAGCATAGGGCGTGGCACACCCAAACGAATCTTGAATAGGACTCTACGTATTTGACATAAGCCTAATTATCAATTTTTCGCAATGTAGTGGCTAAGTTGTAATGTCCGCTTTTAGCCAAGTTCAGATGTCCGCTTTTCGGACCATCGTAAGCTGACCGGCCGCCGGCTAACCGGCACCGGGA
>NZ_JACFYJ010000066.1:0-47161 GCF_037126505.1 Paraburkholderia bengalensis | reverse complement strand
TGCTTTGCGTGCTTTGCGTGCTTTGCGTGCTTTGCGTGCTTTGCGTGCTTTGCGTGCTTTGCGTGCTTTGCGTGCTTTGCGTGCTTTGCGTGCTTTGCGTGCTTTGCGCGCTTTGCATGCCTTGCGTGCTGTTGCGGATGCGGCGCAGGTCGGCGCGCTCGACGAGCGCGTCGGCCGCACTGCCCGCGATGATCGCCGCGACGACCGCGACTGGCAGCGCGAGGCGATACGGCAGATCGAATGCGATCAGCGCCACGATGCCCGCGACGCTCACGGCGGCCAGCGTGGAGCGCGACGAGATCGCCGACACCATCACGGGAATCAGCGCGAGCGTGCCCGCGAGCGACAAGCCCCAGTTATCGGGGAAAAGGCTGGCGAGCAGAATGCCGACAATCGACGACACCTGCCACGACAGCCAGCTCGAGACGGCCATGCCCCAGAAATACGCTTCCTTGCCGGGCACATAGCCGGGCTGGAAGCCTTTTTTCTGAAACAGCAGATAGATCACGTCGCCGTTGAAGTAGCCGACGAGCAGCCGCCGGTGCAGCGGCAAATACGAAAAGTGTGGCGCGAGACCCGCGCTGAAGATCACGAAGCGCGTGTTGACCATCGCGGCCGTCAGCAGGATCGTCCAGATGGGCAGCTTGGCCAGCATCAGCGGCAGCACGGCGAGTTGCGACGAACCCGCGTAGACCAGCAGCGACATGCCGAGCGACTGCGGCACGGTCATCACCGACTTGCTCATTGCGATGCCCGTCACGAGGCCCCAGGAGAAGATCGCCATCAAGGTGGGCGAATAGGCGCGCGCGCCATCACGGAAGGCACGGCGATCGAGGTCGGACAAGCGAGCAGGCATGAGGCGAATGCGGCGCGGCGCGACAGATGCCGCGATGGCTGGAGGTCAGCGCCAAGATCATGAAGCAGCCGCTGGCGCATCCGGTTTTGTTTTCAGCGACTGCCGGATTATAGCGTCCGGGGTGCCCGCGAATGCCCGTTGCTTGTGCAAATGACGGTAAAATATCGCTTTTCGCCCGCGTGTCCCGGTGTTGTATGTAGTCGCCGCGCCACGCTTGCAGCACCTCGTTGCAGCACCCCGTGCAGCAGACCACAAACGGGCGTCGTCAACCGGCGCCGCAATCCGAACCCGCACTGCCTGGAGAATCGTATGTCAATGGCCGACCGCGACGGCAAGATCTGGATGGATGGCAAGCTCATCGACTGGCGCGACGCCAAGATCCACGTCCTCACCCATACGCTGCACTACGGCATGGGCGTCTTCGAGGGCGTGCGCGCCTACAAGACGGTCGATGGCGGCACGTCGATCTTCCGCCTGAAGGAGCACACCAGGCGTCTGCTGAACTCGGCCAAGATCTTCCAGATGGATGTCCCGTTCGACCACGAGACGCTCGCCGCCGCGCAGCGCGAGGTCGTGCGCGAGAACAAGCTGGAGTCGTGCTATCTGCGCCCGATCATCTGGGTCGGCTCGGAAAAGCTGGGCGTGTCGGCGAAGGGCAACACCATTCACGTCGCGATCGCCGCGTGGCCGTGGGGCGCCTATCTCGGCGAAGACGGCATCAAGAAGGGCATTCGCGTAAAAACGTCGTCGTTCACGCGCCATCACGTGAACGTGTCGATGGTCCGCGCGAAGGCCTCGGGCTGGTACGTGAACTCCATTCTGGCCAACCAGGAAGCCACCGCCGACGGCTACGACGAAGCGCTGCTGCTCGACGTCGACGGCTATGTGTCGGAAGGCTCGGGCGAGAACTTCTTTCTCGTGAACAACGGCAAGCTGTACACGCCTGACCTGTCGTCGTGCCTCGACGGCATCACGCGCGATACCGTCATCACGCTGGCGAAAGACGCGGGCATCGAAGTGATCGAAAAACGCATCACGCGCGACGAGGTCTATACGGCAGACGAAGCCTTCTTCACAGGCACGGCCGCCGAAGTCACGCCCATCCGTGAGCTCGACAACCGTACGATCGGCTCCGGCACGCGCGGCCCGATCACGGAAAAGCTGCAATCGGGCTTCTTCGACATCGTCAATGGCAAGAGCGAGAAGTACGCGCACTGGCTGACGAAGATCTGATTCCAGCGGGCGCGGCATAGGCGAATCCGAGCCAACCGCGCCCGCTTTTTGTACACAACGAGAAAGTCCCTATGAGCGAAATCAAGGAAATGCCGCTGGTCGAACTGACGGCGAAAGATCTTCCCGCGTATTGCCCGAACCCGTCGATGCCGCGCTGGAGCAATCATCCGCGCGTCTTTATCGACGTGACGCATGGCGAGGCGCGTTGCCCGTACTGCAGCACGCGCTACAAGCTGCGCGACGGCGAAGTGATCCGAGGTCACTGACCCGCGCTCTTTTTGCTGGCCATGCGGCGGCGCAACGTGCTGTGCGGCTTGCCGTCCGGCTCGCCGTCCGGCTTGCCGTCCGACCCGACGTCGGGCTGCAAACGCGCTGGAAATCTGGCTGCTCGCTGAATTTCCGGCCGCGCGCCGATATCGCCTGACAGCAGTTCACCTTTTCCTGACAACCCGGCACCGCGCGCCTCGGGCACGCGGCGCCTTATTTTCGACATCGGAAACTCACCCTGATGCGTCGCGCGTTGGTTATCGCACCGAACTGGATCGGTGACGCATTGATGGCGCAGCCTTTGTTTGCGCGCCTCGTGAAATTGCATCCGCGCATCGCAATCGATGCCGTCGCGCCCACCTGGGTTGCGCCCGTGCTCGAACGGATGCCTGAAATCCGCGATGTCTATGCGACGGATCTCGCACACGGCAAGCTGCAGATGCTGCGCCGCTGGCAACTGGCGAGCGATTTGCGCGAAGTCGGCTACGACGCCGCCTACGTGCTGCCCAATTCGCTGAAATCCGCACTGATCCCGTGGATGGCGGGCATCCGGCTGCGCATCGGCTATACGGGCGAGAGCCGCTACGGCCTGCTGAACGTGCGGCACGCCAATCCGCGCAAGGACGAGCGTCCGCCGATGGTCCCGCACTACGCGGCCCTCGCCTACGCGCCGGGCGCAAAAGTCCCCGACGACCTGCCGCCGCCACGCCTCGACGCCGATCTGAACGAGGCCGCGCGCGTGTCGACGCGCTTCAATCTGGACACCCGCGTGCCGCTGCTGGTGTTCTGCCCCGGCGCCGAATACGGCCCCGCCAAGCGCTGGCCGCCCGAACACTTCGCGGCGCTCGCGCAAATGGTCGGCCAGTCGTTTCCGTACACGAAGATCATTGCGCTCGGTTCGCCGAAAGACGCGCCCATTGCCCAGGCGATCGCCGACCGCGCGCCGAACGTGCGCAACCTGTGCGGCCAGACGGCGCTCGGCGAAGCCTGCGCGCTGATTTCGCGGGCAAGCGCCGTGGTCACCAACGACTCCGGGCTGATGCACGTCGCGGCCGCGTTGCGCCGGCCGCTCGTCGCCGTGTACGGATCGACCGATCCGCGCCACACGCCGCCCTTGTCGGACCTCGCAAAGGTACAATGGCTGCATCTTGAGTGCAGTCCGTGCTTCGAGCGCGAATGTCCACTGGGTCATCTGAATTGCCTGCGGCAACTCAGCGCCGAGCAGGTATTCGACGATCTGCGCGGAATGTTGCTCGCGCAACGCTGAACGGGCGCGCTGCCTAAAAATTGTCGTGCGCGCCTTCGGACGAAGGCGCAGCCAGCTTCGTCCGCTGTACAGGCCTGGCCTCGCGTGCGAGCCGTCCACGCTCATGTCGGCGTCATGCTTGCGTCTTGCGGCGCGGGCATGCTCGCGGATGGCCTGCTGAACATCACTGACCCGCAACCGCGCGCCGTGCGCGCAAGAGACTGACGAGCCATGCCACGTTTTGCCCACATCTTCGAAGCCGCCGCGGACACGCTGAACGCCTACTACCAGGCTGTCGCGGAGGTCAATATCGACAGCTTGATGGGCTTGTGGATCGACGAGGAATTCGTCAGCTGTATCTGCGCAGACGGCTCGCATCTGCACGGTCTCGACGCGATCCGCGCGGGGCTGAGCAGCCAGATCGAGGCGCAGCCCGTGTCGATCGAGCCGCTCGACATACGCGTCTACGACAGCCTCGGCACGGTCGTCTACGCGATTGCCGAAGCGCACCGCCCGGCCGACCCTGCCGCCATTCCGTCGATGGTGTTCACAACGTACGTGATGGTCCACGAGCGCGGCGAATGGAAGATCGCGCATATCCACGCGAGTGCGATGCCGAACGAAACCGCCTCGCAATTTGCTGCCAAAATGAGACATGGTCAGGGCGCGCTGCACTGAAGCGCCCCGCGAGAACCGCATGACAGAAGCCTCGGCGCGAGGCTTCACTCGAATACCGGTGTTGGCATGAGCACGACGCACGACAACAAAGCTTCCTCCAGACCGGCCCTTGATGGGACAACGGCGGTGGCGGCTGTCGGGGCCGCCGTGGAAGCGTCGCTCGAGGCGACCGTCGACATGCTCTACCGCGCGCCGCTCTGGCTGCCCAACAGCCATATCCAGACCATCGTTCCCGCGCTGTTCGGCCGCCGTCCCGCCGTCGCCTACCGGCGCGAGCGCTGGGATACGCCCGATGGCGATTTCATCGATCTCGACTGGCTCGCGCCCGATCCCCTGGCCCATCCGCGCGCGGCCGCCGACGCGCCGCTCTTCGTGCTGTTCCACGGGCTCGAAGGCAGTTCGGATTCGCACTACGCCCGCTCGCTGATGGCGGCCGCCCATGCCCGCGGCTGGCTCGGCGTCGTGCCGCACTTTCGCAGCTGCAGCGGTCCGATGAACCTGTTGCCGCGCTTCTATCACCTCGCCGACAGCAACGAGGTCGACTGGGTGCTGCGGCGTCTGCGCAAACGGCACGCGGGACCGATTGTCGCGGCGGGCGTGTCGCTGGGCGGCAACGTGTTGCTGCGCTGGCTGGGCGAGCGTCGCGAGGACGCGTCGATCATCGCGGCGGCCGCCGCGATCTCCGCGCCGCTCGACGTCCACGCAGGCGGCCGGGCACTGTCGCAGGGCTTCGGCATGATCTACACCCGCAGCTTCCTGAAGACCCTCAAGCTGAAGGCGCAGCAAAAACTCGCGCAATACCCCGGCCTCTACGACATGCGCGACGTGCTCGCAAGCCGCACGATGTACGAGTTCGACAACGTGGTGACCGCGCCGCTGCACGGCTTTCGCAACGCCGACGACTATTGGACGCGCTCGACCACCCGCCCGCTGCTGCCCGACATCACCGTCCCCACCCTCGTACTGAACGCGCGCAACGACCCGTTCCTGCCGTGCGCCGTGTTGCCGTCGCGCAGCGAGGTATCATCGATGGTGGAACTCGATCAACCGGAGCACGGCGGACACGTCGGCTTCATGACGGGTCCGTTCCCCGGCCGGATCGACTGGCTTTCGCGCCGGGTCTTCGGCTACTTCGACCCGTTCACGCGACATGGATGACATCGTCAAGCAGGCTCTCGCCAAATGGCCGAATGTGCCGCACTGCACCGGCTGGCTGCTGTTCGACCGGCGCGGCAACTGGCGTATGCGTGATGAGGCCGCGCAAGCCGCGGGTGCGCCCGGCGAGCCTATCCGGCATGCCGCTCTGCTCGGCTTCATCAACCGCAACTACGAAGCCGACGAGACGGGCCAATGGTTCTTCCAGAACGGCCCGCAGCGCGTGTATGTGGAGCTCGGCTACACACCGTTCGTCGTGCGGCTTGCCCGCGACTACGCGACCGGCCTCCTCACACTGACGGATCAGGCGGGCAACGCGTTCGAGCCCGCCGCCGTCTACCTCGACGATGACGGCGGCATCCTCTTTTCGGACAGCGCCCGGCCCGCGCGCGTAGCGCTGCTGCACGACCACGATCTCGACCTGTTCTCCGAGCACGCCGATCTCGCCGCCGACGGTCAAGGCGGCCAGTTCCACTGGCGCGACGATGCCGGCCTGACGCTCGAACCCGTACGCAAGGCCGAGGTTGAGAAGCGCTTCGGATTCGTCGCAAGTCCGGCGGCGCGTGCTGCCGCGTCCTCCTAACTCTTAAGTTTCAGGTTTTAAGTTTTAGGTCAGATTGCGCGGCTAGCTGCTGTTCTTCTCGTCCTCGCGCTCTTCCTTGTAGCGCGCCTCGAACTCGTGCAGGCGCGCGTCGATCGTCGCCAGGTCGTAGTAGCCGACGGATTTGATGTCGCGCGCCTCCTTCAGTTGCCGGATCGCCGACGGCCACGCACCTTCCAGCGCGAACTTCTCCGCCAGCGCGCGATGCTGCGTCAGCGCATCGCCCGTGCCCACGCTCGCCTGCGCCAGATAGCGCCACCACACGGGCTGCTGCGGGTCAGCGCGCGTCTCCCGCTGGGCCTGCGCTTGCGCTTCGGTGAAAAGGCGCGCGGTGAGCAGCGTCTGCAGACGCATGTCGATCGCGGCGTGCGACTGGGGCCAGCGCTTTTGCGCGATTTCCGCGAGACGCACCGCGTCGCCGTTGCGACCGGCACGTCGCGCGATGTCGACCGCGAGCACGTCGAGGCTCGGCGAGCTGCGCGGCGCCTCGCCTTGCGCACGCCCGCTGGCGTCGAACGCAGCGCGCGCGTTGGCGAGCGAGGCGCTCGCGTCGTCGTAGCGGTCGAGCAGCATCTGCGCAAAGGCGATGCCGTACCAGTTGCCCGCGACGTTCAACGCGGTTTTGTCTTCGATCTCCGAGCGCATCCGGGAAATGTCGTCGGCGTATTCGCTGCGCGAGCGGTCCTGCAGCACGCGCGCCCGTGCGCGCACGAATGCATATTCCGACGACTGGCGCGGCTGCCGGTACGGCGAGCGGCGCGCGCGGTCGGACATGTCGGCGATACGCTCGCCCGTCAGCGGGTGCGTGCGCGCGTAGGCGGGCACGCCGGCGTCGCTCATCGACGCGCGGTCGAGCCGCTCGAAAAACGACACCATCCCGTACGGGTCGTAGCCCGCGCCCGCGAGCATCTGAAAGCCGACGCGGTCGGCTTCGTGCTCGGCCGCGCGCGAGAAGCGCAACTGGTTGTCGACGGCATAGGCCTGGCCGCCGACGGCGATCGCGCTGCCCAGATCGCCGCTATGCGCGAGCACGCCCGCCAGCACGCCGAGCAGCATGCCCGCGAGCGCCGCGTAGCCGCTGTGCTCGCCCGCCGTGATCATCCGCGCGATGTGCCGCTGCAGCACGTGCCCCATTTCGTGGCCAACCACCGACGCGAGTTCCGATTCCGTCTGCGTCGCGACGATGAGGCCGGTGTTCACGCCGATGAAGCCGCCCGGCAGCGAAAACGCGTTGACCTGCGCATCGCGCATCGCGAACAGATCGAAGTCCGGCCGGTAGCCGCCGATGAACTGCGCGCTCGCCGCGGCCGCGAGCCGCTCCGAAATCGCGTTCAGGTAGTCGCGTACGAGCCAGTCGTCGAGATAGTCGGGATCTCGGCGCACTTCGCGCATCACGCGCTCGCCGAGCTTGCGCTCGGCCTGAGGCGTCAGCGATCCGCCCGAGCCGTCGCCGAGATCGGGCAGCTGCTGCGTCGACATCGGCGCGCGCAGGCTCGCGTTGCCGCCGGGGTTGCCCGAGAAGCGCGTCTGCGCGCCGCCATACATGCCGAACACGCCCTGCGCGATGTCGGGCGGCACGGCGGCGCCGTCGTACGTGTCGAGCGGCCCCGTAACGAGCGGCAACTCCGACAGGTTCGACGGCTGCGCGACGATCGCGGGCGGGACGGCCAGCGTGACGGACAGCCATGCAGCGATAAACCGTTTCAGACGCATTGCGGACGATGGGCGGAATCGAAAGCGGCGTAAGGTGCCGAAGGGGCGTACCTTTTGCGATTGTACCCAGTGGCGTGCGCGCGTCGACCGGTTAAGCGTGCCTGGCGCCCGGCCCACGGGCCGACAGTCTGACGGATTAGTGTGCGGCCCGGCCGGGCCGCATGCACGCGCGTCGTGGGTCAGGGTGAGCGTTCGACCGCCCGCGCCCTCTGCCCGGCGACGCGCGCACTGCTAAGATAGGCGCCCTCTGATGGAGTCAACCATGCCCGAACTCACTCATTTCGACGCAGCCGGCCAGGCGCATATGGTGGACGTCGGCGGCAAAGAGCAAACGAAGCGCGTCGCTGTCGCGCGCGGCACGATCCGCATGCTGCCTGATACGTTCGCGCTGATTCGCGACGGTCACGCAAAGAAAGGCGACGTGATTGGCGTCGCGCGTATTGCCGCGATCCAGGGCGCGAAGCGCACCGCCGATCTGATCCCGCTGTGCCATCCGCTCGCGCTGACGCGTGTCACGGTGGATTTCGAACTCGACGAGGCGGGCTCGGCCGTGCATTGCCGCGCGCAGGTGGAGACGCTCGGCAGAACGGGCGTCGAAATGGAAGCGTTGACGGCCGTGCAGGTGGGGCTCCTGACCGTCTACGACATGTGCAAGGCGGTCGATCGCGGCATGACCATCACCGACGTGAAGGTGATGGAAAAGCACGGCGGGAAGTCGGGGGATTGGGTGGCGCCGTGATGGGAGCGCGCTCGTGGCGCGCGCTCCCTGACGGCAGAGCGGCGCATTCTTCGCGCCGCTCGCGGTTTTTACGACGCTCGAACGCGCTCGTTAGCTGTCGTCGCCATCATCGTCGTCGCTGTCTTCGCTGCCCTTGGGCGGCGTGCCGTACTTTTTCACCAGCTCAGCCTTGAACGCGCCGAGCGTTTTCTGCTGATCGCACAGGTCGTACAGCGCCGAGAGTTGCGAAGGCCAATCGTGCAATTCCTCGGCGAAGATTTTCAGACGCTCGACGGTATCGAACGCGCCATGGGTGTCGCCGCTCAAGGCCTGTAGCACGGCGTAACGACGCAGCACCGTTTCGCCCGGCAACAGCGCGATCGCCTGACGATGCGCCGCGAGCTTGTGCGGCAGGTCTTGTGCGTTCATCGGCAGCAGCGTCGCCATGCCGTACTCGCCCCACGCGCCGAACAGGAACGAAGGGTCCTCGCGATACTGATCGAACGGACGCGAGCCGTAGTACAACACCTCGGCACGCGCGTAATCGCGATACACGGGATACAGCGCCGCCAGCCCGCCGAACACGATTACGACGAACGCGCCAAACGACACGCCGCCCGGAATGAGACGCAGCGGCTTGGTGTCGAGCAGACCGAACACGAACATCGCCGGCAGCAGGAAGAACATGTACTGCTGCGGATACTCGACGAGCGCGTGCATCACCAGCACGCCGATCAGCGCAAGACCGAACACGCGCGCGGCCGTATGCGGCGCGCGCACCACACGCACGAACCATGCGGCGAGCCCGAGCAGCACGATGCCAAGGCCGATCAGCCCCGTTTTCGCGAGCAGATCGATGAAGATGTCATGCGAATTGTTCGCGATCTCGACACCGCCCAGCGTCCGGACGAGATCGAACTGGAAACGCGGAAACTCGCCCCAGCCGACGCCCAGCAGCGGATGTGTGCGGAACATCGTCCAGCCGTACTTCCAAAGCGCCAGACGCGGCGCGATCTGGCTCGCGTCCTGCATACGTTCGGCCGCCGACTGGGCAAGACCCAGGTCGTAGCGCAAGTTCGCCCAGCGCACGGCCGCGTTCACCGCAAAAAACAGCGCGACCAGCAGAAGGGGAATCAGCCACTCGCGATTGCTGCGTCGGCGCGAATCATTGCGGTGCTGCTCGGCGAACGCCATCCAGAAACCCGCGACGACGATCACGCCCATCTGCAGCCACGGACCGCGCGACACCGTCAGCGCGAGGCCGCCGGAGAAAATCGCCGACACGAGCAGCCAGATGAACACGTTGATGCGCCGCGTCTGCACGAGGTACATCGCGCCCGCTGTCGCGAACGCGATATAGGTTGCGAGGTGATTGGCCTGCGCCATATTGCCGAACGGGCGGCGTTCGGCCGCCACGCTGTAGGCCACCACGAGCGGCGTTACCTTCACTTCGAGGTGGAACAACTGGATCACCTGGCAGAACACCGCAAACAATCCGCCGACGACGAGCGCAAACGCCGCCACCGTCAGCACGTTTTCGGTCAGGTTCGCACGGGTGAAGCCGAAACCCGCGTGCACGGCCATGAATGCCGCCAGCAGGAATCCGGCGCCGAGCCAGTTCATCGACGGCTGCTCGACGGGCAGCACGACGGACTGCGCGATCAGCACGAGTCCGAAGCCGAGCGGCACCAGCGCGACGACGGGTGACGCAAACGGCACCCGCGGCCGTGCCGTCGATACCAGCAGGGCGACGCTCGCCCCGACCAGCAGATAGAGCGACAGCGCCGTAAACTCGGCGTAGAAGGTCGGAATCGGATAGGTGTGGTTGACGACTGCGTACGGCAGGATCAACGCACACGCCAATAAAAACAGCGAAAGATGGCGCGCAAAAGGGTTGGGCATGAGTAACCGGGGACGTCAGCAACCGGCGCACTATACAAAAAAATCCTTACGCTGTGCGCCGGATGGACCGAAATAACCCCAAATCGCGCCCTGGCACGGAAACTTTTGCCACGGCATATGACACAGGTTCATTTCATGCCGGCATCAGGCCGCGCTCACGCTCATGTGAGCTTTCACGCAGCATCGTCCCGGCGTCAGGCGCGGCACTCAGGCGGCGCGAGGTTCGACGGCAGCGTCGGCGCGTCGACGGGCAACGGTCCTGCGCCTGGCGCCGGCAGCGACGAAGCCGCCTTGCCGCCTGCGAAGCATTCCCACGTGATGGCCCCCTTCTGCACCGAGCCCTTCGCGAGCGCCACACGCGCGGTCGGCGTGTCGGCGTTGTCGGGAGCGGACGGCACGTACACGAGCGTATTCGCGCCATCGTCGGCGACGCGGGCCGTGAACGTGACGGTGATCTGGCCCGTGTCGTCGTCGATGTGGATTGACTGCACGTTGCGCGTGGCGGGCGGCGACGCGTAGCCGCTACCGAAGGCATTGCCGCTTCCGGCGTTCTCGCCGACGGTCAATTGCGCGGCCGCTGCGAGCGACATGCCCTCGCCGACGCGGCTGCGCGCGAGATAGTCTTGGTAAGCGGGAATGGCATAGGCGGCGATCACACCGACGATCGCCAGTACGATCATCAGTTCGATCAACGTGAAGCCACAGATACGCCCGAGACGGGCCAACACGGTGGGCCAGCGGCGCGGGACGCCTGCGCGCCGCCTTTTGGCAGCACGCGTGGACAACATGGCAACGGCAACAGTAGCGATCATCAGCAAACTCCTCGAAAACGAAAACGCCTGCCCCGGGAATCAGGACAGGCGCTTCGATCGTAGCGAGCCGCGAATGTCGCCGGCAGTCGGCCGAACGGCTAATGGTGCAGGCGCAGAGGCGTCGGTAAAGTAGGTGCGGTCAATGCGTTTCCGGCGGCGTGGAGCCCGCGAGGCGGCTTGCATTGCGCCTCTTCAGCGCGTAGCCGAGGATCACGACCAGCAGCGCGCAGCCAATGCTCATGCCGTACTCGGCAACAGGCGTATCGAGCACTGGCCAGCGGTCGCCGGCAGGATCGTTGACGATGAGGCCGCCCGCTATCCAGCCGAGGAGCGCGCCGCCGAACGTGACGACGATCGGGTAACGGTCCAGCAGCCTCAGCACGATCTGGCTGCCCCAGACAATCAGCGGAATGCTGACAATCAGCCCGAACACGACGAGCGCAATGCGGTGATGCGGCTCGGCGGCCTCGGCGGCGCCAGCAATGGCGATCACGTTGTCGAGGCTCATCACGGCGTCGGCGACGATGATTGTCTTGATGGCCGTGACCAGCTTGTCGGCGGGCTTCACGTTGGCGTGCACGTCCGGCGCTGGCGCGAGCAGGCGCACCCCGATCCACAGCAGCAGCAGGCCGCCCGCGAACTTGAGCAGTGGCACGTCGAGCAGCGCGACAGCGAACGCAATCAGCGCGACGCGCAGCACGATTGCGCCCAGCGTTCCCCACAGCACGCCCTTGGTGCGCTGCTCGGGCGGCAGGTTGCGGCAGGCAAGCGCGATCACGACAGCGTTATCGCCACCCAACAGGATGTCGATGACGATGATCTGAAAGACGGCGCCCCAATGGAGCGTAGTGAGGAATTCGAGCATGGAAAGCAGAATAGAAGGTAGCGAAAGCGACCGGCAACAAAAAAGCGAGGAAGCAATTGCTCGCTCCCTCGCTTCAAGTCGCGTCTTACGAAAGGCGTTCGTAAGAGTATCAAAAAACGCCGGCATGAACCGGCGTTTCTTGCAGTTATCGCAACACGTCTTACAGCACCGACTTCAGCAGGCGGGCCATTTCCGACGGGTTCTTCGTGACCTTGATACCGCAGGCATCCATGATTTCCAGCTTGGCGTCGGCGGTATCCGCACCGCCCGAGATCAGCGCGCCGGCGTGGCCCATGCGCTTGCCCGGAGGCGCCGTGACGCCCGCGATGAAGCCAACCACCGGCTTCTTCATGTTGTCCTTGATCCAGTACGCAGCGTTTGCTTCGTCCGGACCACCGATTTCACCGATCATGATCACGGCGTCCGTATCGGGATCGTCGTTGAACATCTTCATCACGTCGATGTGCTTCAGACCGTTGATCGGGTCGCCTCCGATACCGACTGCCGACGACTGGCCCAGGCCCAGCGCCGTCAATTGACCGACTGCTTCATACGTCAGCGTGCCCGAACGCGACACGACGCCGATACGGCCCTTGCGGTGGATGTGACCCGGCATGATGCCGATCTTCAGTTCGTCCGGCGTGATCGTGCCCGGGCAGTTCGGTCCGAGCAGGAGCGTCTTGCGGCCTTCGCGGCGCATGCGGTCCTTGACTTCGATCATGTCGCGAACGGGGATGCCTTCCGTGATGCAGATCGCGAGATCGAGATCGGCTTCGACGGCTTCCCAGATTGCAGCAGCAGCGCCTGCGGGCGGCACATAGATGACCGAGACGGTCGCGCCCGTTTCTTCCTTCGCTTCCTTGACGCTCGCGTAGATAGGAATGCCTTCGAAGTCTTCGCCGGCCTTCTTCGGGTTCACGCCCGCGACGAAAGCTTCACGGCCGTTTGCGTATTCGCGGCATGCGCGCGTGTGGAACTGACCGGTCTTGCCGGTGATGCCCTGCGTGATGACCTTGGTGTCTTTGTTGATCAGAATCGACATGTATTGACCTCTGTTCGTTTGGTGGCGCGCTCAACGCGTCTCGCGCGGCAAATAGCGCTTTGCCCGCGACGCTCGCGCGCCGCCATTCGTAATCCGGTGATAAGCGCCGGGGCGATCAGGCCTTGCCTGCGGCAGCCGCGACGACCTTCTGCGCAGCTTCTTCCATGCTGTCTGCCGAGATGATCGGCAGGCCGGAGTCGGCCAGCATCTTCTTGCCGAGGTCTTCGTTCGTGCCCTTCATGCGCACGACGAGCGGCACTTGCAGATCGACCGCCTTCGAAGCCGCGATCACGCCTTCCGCAATCACGTCGCAACGCATGATGCCGCCGAAGATGTTGACGAGAATCGCCGTCAGGTTCGGGTTCTTCAGCATCAGCTTGAACGCTTCCGTGACCTTCTCGGTCGTCGCACCGCCGCCGACGTCGAGGAAGTTCGCCGGTTCGCCGCCGAACAGCTTGATCGTGTCCATCGTCGCCATGGCCAGACCGGCGCCGTTCACGAGGCAGCCGATGTTGCCGTCGAGCGAGATGTACGCGAGGTCGAACTTCGATGCTTCGACTTCAGCGGGATCTTCTTCGTCCAGATCGCGGTACGCGACGATTTCCGGATGACGGAACAGTGCGTTCGAGTCGAAGTTGAACTTGGCGTCCAGCGCGATCACCTTGCCTTCGCCCGTCAGGATCAGCGGGTTGATTTCGGCCAGCGATGCGTCCGTTTCCCAGAATGCCTTGTACAGGCCTTGCAGGATCGCGCGCGCTTGCGGGATCGATGCGTCGGGCACGCCGATCTTCTTCGCGAGATCGTCGGCTTCGGAATCGAGCAGACCCTTCGACGGATCGACCGCGACCTTGTGGATCGCTTCCGGCGTCTTTTCAGCGACTTCTTCGATGTCCATGCCGCCTTCGCTCGAGGCCATCACGACGACCTTTTGCGTCACGCGATCGATTACCAGACCGACATACAGTTCCTTCTTGATGTCCGCGCCTTCTTCGATCAGCAGACGATTCACCTTCTGGCCTTCCGGGCCCGTCTGGTGCGTCACCAGCTGCATGCCGAGGATCTGGTTCGAGAATTCGCGGACCTGGTCCAGCGATTTCGCGACCTTCACGCCGCCACCCTTGCCACGGCCACCCGCGTGGATCTGAGCCTTAACGACCCACACCGGGCCGCCCAGCTCTTCAGCGGCCTTGACCGCATCGTCCACCGAGAAGACCGGCTTGCCGCGCGGTACCGCGACTCCGAATTTCCGCAGGATTTCCTTACCCTGGTACTCGTGAATCTTCATGCGTGATTCCCTTCAGTCTGAGAGTTGGATTGAACTTCGCTTCCGGCTGGACCGCTTACTCGGAACGCGCCGTCTTCACGGCCTGTCCATTGAGTTCGGTATCCGCGCGATCCGCTGAACGCGGCGCGCGGCCGTACCAGCGCGGATAAAACTGTCGCACCGCCTCGCCGTCGAACCGCAGCGTATGGCAACGGCCCAGCTGGAATGGCGGTTTGTCGTTTGATTGCTCGCTTGCGTGTTGGCTTGCTTGCTCGCTCGAAGCGTTGTTTTGGGTGTCTTGTCCGTTGCTGCCAGGTGTGCCCGGGGTCGAACCGTCCACTCGTCCATTGGATGATCCCGCGGACTCCTCGCTTCCTGGCCCGCCTTTCTCCGTGTTCCACACGTCGCCGGCAAACGCCTGGATGGCGGCAGTCGGCAGGATTGCGCACAGCTCGGTGAGATGCGTGCAGCCTGCCGTGCCGGCCAGCAAACGGGCGGCGTCGCGACGGAAGTTCTGGAAGAGATTGAGCCCGATGAGGGCGCGATAGGCGGGATTGGAGGCTTCACATAGACCGGGATACGGAACCCAGTCGGACGACGCTTCAGCGTCGACGACATTGAGCTTGCGATCGATCGTGATGCGGAGCCAGAGTTCATGGATCGGCAGGCCGTTCGGCCGGACACCCGACGCAAGCTTTACGTCACGTGGCTTTTCGTCGGTGAGGCACGCCTCGATATCCCACAAGCCATCTTCACGCTCGTATGCGTCCGCGCGGATTGCGCGGCGGTGGCGCAATTGTCTGGACACTGGCGGAGAGAGCGGCATGCGAGAACAAAGGCCGGATTGAAGAACCGTTGAATTTTAGCATACTGGGTATTTGAGACAGGCCGAAGGCCGCACCGCCTCATCTGGCGGGCCTAGGGGCTGTTCACGGCGGATTTGCGCAGCGCATTTGAGCGAGACGCGTCCGGTCGACGCCAGCGTCTTTGCGCCGCTTGCGTCCTGCGCTATTCCGGCGGGAAGTCTTCGTCGATGCCCTTGAGAATTTTCCCAATGACGGCCTGTGAAAAACCACGCGTCACGAGAAAACGCGCCTGTTTCGCTCGGTCGCCAGGCGTTTGCGGCAATTGACCAAATTTCTTGCGCCAGACAGCCTGAGCGCGCGCCAGTTCGGTTTCGCGCAGCTGTGCGCTCACTTCTTCGACTAGCTCCTGCCCGACCGAATGGCGCTTGAGTTCGCTGACGATACGGCCCGCGCCCATTCGCGACGCACGACGGTGAACCAGGCTTTCTGCGAATCGGGAGTCGGACAGCCAGCCTTCGCTTTCGAGCGCGTCGAGCAATGAGTCGATTGAATCGCCCTCTTCCGCGTAAGGTCCGAGTTTGCGCGCCAACTCCGCGCGACTGTACTCGCGACGGGAAAGATAGCCGAGCGCACGGCCTTTCAGAGAACGTTTGGGACGCTGTGCTTCCTGGCTCGCTTTTTCTGCCGGATTGCGTTCGCCAGGCTGGCGACGCAAGCGCGTGTAAGTGACTTCGCCGCTATCGGCGCCGGATTGACCGCCCGAAGATGGACCGAGGCCCACGGCACGATCATGGGCGTCGAAGGATTCGAATGGATCGAAGTCGTCCGACGATGTTGTTGCGTGCGAGAACGGTGCTGCCGACGAGCTGGAAGACGAGGAACGTGACGACGATTCGAACGCATCGTCGTCACGCGGGCCGTCCGCGTCATGTCCCGCGCCCGTCGGCGAGGATACAGAGCGGCCCTTGCGCATCACGCGACGATCACTCCTCTTCGCCCACTTCCTCGTCAGCGCTCACGGCGGCGCCGGCGGGCATCGCGTTCACGCCAAGCGATTCGCGGATACGGTTCTCGATCTCGAGCGCGATCTCGGGATTCTCGCGCAGGAATTCACGCGCATTGTCTTTGCCCTGACCGATGCGTTCGCCGTTGTAGCTGTACCAGGCGCCCGCCTTGTCGACGATCTTTGCCTGCACGCCGAGGTCGATGACTTCACCCTGACGCGAAATGCCTTCCCCGTACAGGATGTCGAAGATCGCTTCGCGGAACGGAGGCGACACCTTGTTCTTCACGACCTTGACGCGCGTTTCGTTGCCGATCACTTCGTCGTTCTTCTTGATCGAACCGATACGACGAATGTCCAGACGCACCGACGCGTAGAACTTCAGCGCGTTACCGCCCGTGGTGGTTTCCGGGTTGCCGAACATCACGCCGATCTTCATACGGATCTGGTTGATGAAGATGACGAGGCAGTTCGTGCGCTTGATCGTGCCCGTCAGCTTGCGCAGTGCCTGCGACATCAGACGCGCCTGCAGACCCGGCAGCGAATCGCCCATTTCGCCTTCGATTTCAGCCTTCGGCACGAGCGCCGCGACCGAGTCGATCACGATCATGTCGATCGAACCCGAACGCACCAGCGCGTCCGCGATTTCAAGCGCCTGTTCACCCGTGTCCGGCTGCGAGACCAGCAGATCGCTGACGTTCACGCCGAGCTTTTGCGCATATTGGATGTCGAGTGCGTGTTCCGCGTCGATAAACGCCGCCGTGCCGCCGAGTTTCTGCATTTCCGCGACGACCTGCAGCGTCAGCGTGGTTTTACCCGAGGACTCCGGGCCGTAGATTTCGACCACGCGGCCACGGGGCAGACCGCCGACGCCCAGCGCGATGTCGAGGCCCAGCGAACCGGTGGACACCACCTGAATATCTTCGACTGCCTCACCCTGGCCGAGCCGCATGACCGACCCCTTGCCGAACTGCTTTTCGATCTGCGCAAGCGCGGCAGCAAGTGCCTTGCTCTTTTCCGCAGTCAGTCCAGCCGAGCCTTTCTTGCTTTCTTCCATGAATCGTCCTTTGCTATGATGAACGGCGTCTGAGGCAGGTATGCTGGTAGTTGCGAACGCGTTTCGAACGCGATCCGAACGACCAGCACGCTAAACGCAGACACTGTATAAAAAAACAGTAGTTTTGGCAAGCCTGTTTGCATATGCGGACGTCCACATGTGCAAACGGACAACACCGCTACCGACAAAATTTTTCGGAGACGCTGTGCGCCGGAGCGCCCCGGTGCCGGCCGGGCAGGGCGCATCATGCGAATTCTCATTGCCGAAGACGACAGCATACTCGCGGACGGTCTGGTCCGATCACTCCGCCAATCGGCATACGCCGTCGACCATGTGAAGACGGGCGCAGAAGCCGATACCGCGCTGTCGATGCAGACTTTCGACCTTCTCATTCTGGATCTCGGCCTGCCGAAAATGTCGGGCCTCGAAGTGTTGCGCCGTCTGCGCGCGCGCAATTCGAACCTGCCTGTGCTGATCCTGACGGCCGCCGACAGCGTCGACGAACGCGTCAAAGGTCTCGACCTCGGCGCCGACGACTACATGGCCAAGCCCTTCGCGCTCAACGAACTCGAAGCGCGCGTGCGCGCGCTGACACGGCGCGGCGCGGGCGGCGGGCCGACCGTCGTCAAGCACGGCTCGCTCTCGTTTGATCAAGTCGGTCGAATTGCCTATGCCAACGAGCAGGTTATCGACCTGTCCGCGCGTGAGCTAGGATTGCTCGAAGTCCTGTTGCAGCGGATCGGGCGGCTGGTATCGAAAGAACAGCTCGTCGATCACCTCTGCGAATGGGGCGAAGAGGTCAGCAACAACGCGATCGAGGTCTACGTGCATCGGCTGCGCAAGAAGATCGAGCCGAGCGGCGTGCGCATCATCACCGTGCGCGGGCTGGGCTACTGTCTCGAGAAGGCGGCCGTGCCATCGCAAACGGCGCCCCAGCAACCGGAGCCGTCCGACGCGTCCGCTGCCATGCCCTCAAGTCATTACTTCAAGTAAAGGCGCTTTATGTCCGTCCGCGCACCGCGCGCCACGGCGCACGCGGCGGATATCGACGAAGTCCGCGACGCGCGCTACGCGAATCCGTTCGCGCCGCCCGACGAAACCGAGGCGGCGGCGGAGACGCGTCCACGCTCGCTGTTCGGGGAAATCCTCGACTGGATGCTCGCGCCCCTGCTGTTGCTGTGGCCCATGAGTCTCGCCGTTACTTATCTGGTCGCGAAATCGATTGCGAACGGACCGTTCGACCGCGCGCTGGAAACCGACGCATACGTGCTCGCGCGGCAAATTCACCCTGTGAACGGGGCGGCTGAACTGACGCTGCCCGACTCCACGCGCGACTTCCTGCGCGCCGACAATATAGATAGCGTGTTCTATCAGGTGCTCGGCTCGCGCGGCGAACTGGTGGCGGGCGAGCGCGACATGCCGCTGCCCCGTGAGGAAGACCGGCCGCAGCCGGGCATCGTCGAGTTTCGCGACGACATGCTGCGCGGCAACGACATCCGCGTCGCGTACACCACGGTCGAGTTTCCTCAGACGCCCAGCGCGCAGCCCGTGCTGGTGCAGGTGGCCGAGACGCTCGACAAGCGCAGCGCGCTCGCCAACGACATCATCAAGGGCGTGATCCTGCCGCAGTTCGTGATTCTGCCTCTGGCGATCCTGCTCGTCTGGTTCGGCCTGTCGCGCGGACTCGCGCCGCTGCATGCGCTGCAGGCGCACATCCGCGCACGGCGCCCCGACGACCTGTCGCCGCTCGAAGCACGCCGCGCGCCGCCCGAAATCGAGCCGCTCGTCACGTCGTTCAACGATCTGCTGACGCGCCTCGAACAGAACATGGAACTGCAAAAGCGCTTCATCGCCGATGCCGCGCATCAGATGAAGACGCCGCTCGCCGGCTTGCGCACCCAGGCGGAACTGGCGCTACGTCAGGATGCGTCGGCGGAAGTGCACCGTTCGCTCGAGCAGATCGCCACGAGTTCCGAGCATGCCGCGCGGCTCGTCACACAACTGCTTGCGCTGGCACGGGCGGAAAACCGTATGTCCGGCCAGATCTTCACGCCCGTCGAGATCGGCGATGTCGCGCGTAGCGCCGTGCGCGACTGGATTCAGCCCGCCCTCGCCAAACAGATGGACCTTGGCTACGAAGGGCCGGGCAGTTCCGACGAGCCGCTCGAAGTCGAAGGCAATCCCGTCATGCTGCGCGAAATGTTGTCGAACCTGATCGACAACGCGATCCGCTATACGCCGCCGGGCGGGCGGATCACCGTGCGCGTGCGCCGCAACCATGCCGCGCGCATGGCGCATCTCGAAGTCGAGGACACGGGCATGGGCATTCCCGCCGCCGAGCGTGAGCGCGTGGTCGAGCGCTTTTACCGGATTCTGGGCCGCGAGGGCGACGGCAGCGGACTGGGCCTCGCGATCGTCCGCGAAATCGCGACGATGCACGGCGGCACGCTGACCATCGAGGACAACGTCTATCAGAACTCGCCGCGTCTGGCGGGAACCTTGGTGCGTGTCAGCTTGCGCATGCTCGATCGTGCACGGGACTTACCCTAATCCGTCAGTTTCAGCCATTTCAGCAGCAATCGAAGAAGCCACTGATTGCTGGTGTAGACCTCACATTGGAAGAAGTTGGGCGCAAATTGGACGACGTTCGCCCACAAACAACATTCTTAACCGCGCACCTTCCGAGTCAGAACGCCGTAAGTTTCCGCTCCAATAATCGCTACACGGCAACGCCTGACCAGGCGTACCGCGACTGATATCAATACTGGAGACGACATATGGCTACCGTAAGCGGGCAAATCTCGCACGCGCCGATGACGAGAGAAGAGAAACGGGTAATCTTCGCGTCATCGTTGGGCACGGTTTTCGAGTGGTACGACTTTTATCTGGCCGGCTCGCTCGCGGCCTTCATCAGCAAAAGCTTCTTCTCTGGCGTCAATCCGACGGCCGCCTTCATCTTCACCCTGCTCGGCTTCGCGGCCGGCTTCGCGGTGCGCCCGTTCGGCGCGCTGGTGTTCGGGCGACTCGGCGACATGGTCGGCCGCAAGTACACGTTCCTCATCACGATCGTCATCATGGGTCTGTCGACCTGCGTGGTCGGCTTCCTGCCTGGCTACGCGGCGATCGGCATGGCTTCGCCTGTGATCTTTATCGCGATGCGTCTGCTGCAGGGTCTCGCGCTCGGCGGCGAGTACGGCGGCGCCGCGACCTACGTCGCCGAACACGCCCCCGCCAATCGCCGCGGCTTCTACACGGCGTGGATTCAGACCACGGCGACGCTCGGCCTGTTCCTGTCGCTGCTCGTGATTCTCGGCGTGCGCACGGCCATGGGCGAAGACGCGTTCGGCGCATGGGGCTGGCGGATTCCGTTCATCGCCTCGCTGGTGCTGCTGGCCATTTCCGTCTGGATTCGCATGCAGCTGCACGAGTCGCCGGCATTCGAGCGGATCAAGGCCGAAGGCAAGACGTCGAAGGCGCCGCTCTCGGAAGCATTCGGCCAATGGAAGAATCTTAAGATCGTCATCCTGGCTCTGATCGGCGTGACGGCTGGCCAGGCAGTTGTCTGGTACACCGGCCAGTTCTATGCGCTGTTCTTCCTGACGCAGACGCTGAAGGTCGACGGAGCGAGCGCGAACATCCTGATCGCGATTGCGCTGTTGATCGGCACGCCATTCTTCCTGTTCTTCGGTTCGCTGTCCGACCGTATCGGACGCAAGCCGATCATCATGGCCGGCTGCCTGATCGCAGCACTGACGTACTTCCCGCTGTTCAAGGCGCTGACGCACTATGCGAACCCCGCGCTCGAGGCCGCGACGGCCAAGGCGCCGATCGTCGTGATCGCGAATCCTGAGGAGTGCTCGTTCCAGTTCAATCCGGTCGGCACGTCGAAGTTCACGTCGTCGTGCGATATCGCGAAGAGCGCGCTGTCGAAGGCCGGCCTGAACTATGACAACGTCGCAGCGCCAGCGGGCGCGATGGCGCAGATCAAGGTCGGCGACATCACTATCGATACGTATGACGGCAAAGCCCCCGACGCGAAGGAAGCGGGCAAGACGTTCGACAAGAACCTGAGCACCTCCCTGAAGGCGGCTGGCTATCCGCCGAAGGCCGACCCCGCGCAGATCAACTGGCCGATGACCGTCGTGATCCTGACCATCCTCGTGATCTACGTAACGATGGTGTACGGCCCGATCGCGGCAATGCTGGTCGAGATGTTCCCGACGCGAATCCGCTACACGTCGATGTCGCTGCCGTATCACATCGGCAATGGCTGGTTCGGCGGCTTCCTGCCGGCGACGGCGTTCGCGATCGTCGCGGCGAAGGGCAACATCTACTCGGGGCTGTGGTATCCGATCATCATCGCACTGGGAACCTTCGTGATCGGCCTGCTTTTCGTGCGGGAGACCAAGGACTCCAATATCTACGCGCAGGATTGAGCGCGCGGTAAGTAACCGGCGTCCTCGCAAAAAAGTTGTCGGACGGGGGTTGACAGCCCCCGCCGACATCGCCATAATTTCGCTTCTTTCGGCGAATTAGCTCAGTCGGTTAGAGCGACGGAATCATAATCCGCAGGTCCGGGGTTCGAGTCCCTGATTCGCCACCAGCATCAAGAAAAAGCCGCTGTCCGCCAGGACAGCGGCTTTTTTGTTGCCTTGCTGTTTGCCTGCTTCATTCCAGGTGGACAGCCCGAGGAGGAGTGGTTCCCGCCAGTTTCGTCGATCCTGCAGTTTCACCATGAGTGCGCGGCACGCCTTGCACTGCTGGCCGGGTGCCGCATCCGACACTGATGGCACGCTATCGCGCGCACGCGCTGGCGAGCGACGACTGACCGCGAAGCAGGATGTCGAATGGCGAGCTGGACGAGCCTCGCCCGTCTCATCGGTACGCGGGCCAACAACGCACTAAATTATTGGTTTCTCCTATTGAAAATATAGGACACGGGTCTTGGACCCTATAGCTGGATTAATGCATTCTTCCTCCATCGCTACTTTTTCACGGAGAGAATCATGAAATCCCGCTTCCTTGCAGCACTCGTTATTGCTGGAGCCGTCGCCAGTCCCGTATTCGCAGGTACCGATGCACCCGCACTGACCCGCGCTCAAGTTCGCGCCGAGCTCACGCAACTCCGGGCAGCCGGCTACGACCAATCTCGCGGCGAAGACGCAAACTACCCTACAGAGATTCAAGCAGCCCAAGCACGAGTCGCGGCCCAGCATGGAGACAACAACTACGGCGGCATCACCGCAGCAGGTTCGTCTTCCGCCGGTACTCGCAAGATTGCGCGTCATCTCGACAACGACGGTATGCAACCGATCTATTTCGGCCAGTAATGGTTGGAACCACCTCGCCAAAGAGCGTCGCAGCGCCAACGGTTCCTTGAATTGATGCACGCGGCGGTATGTCCAGAAGCCGGGCAGCGTGTCACAGAGAAAGCACCGCATCAGCATCGAAGGAAAAATGCGGTCGCCTCTCTGTGCAATAGAACCGTGCGGAAGCGCTATATCCCCCTGAGCCGTGTCGAGTAACGCTGTAAAGGGGTCCGTTGCCTTTCGGGGTGGCTCACGTCTCAAGCCAGGTACTGCGAATGATTAACTTGCAAACCGCCCGTCTCTTTGCCCGATACGTTTGAAGCGTGGGCAGCGAAGCAGACTGACTTGTCGCTGGCCGAAGTGATTCCGTTCAAGTATGTATCCGGACAGGAATTCGCGATGTCACGAGGTGCGATGTTGATGCATCTCGTGAATCACGCTTCGTGTCACTGCGGGTCGGTCTGCGAAATGTTCTTCGACATTCCTGCAAAGCCACCCATCACAGATCTACCGGCATTTCTCGAGTCATATCCCGCCTTTGACGGTTCACCCAACGCCGATAGTCATCATGCCAAGGCGTAGGGTCCACCCGTCTCAACCGCGGCGCGATAGGCAGGGCGCGAGTGGATGCGACGCAGAAATGCGTTGAGATTGACATATCTCTCATCGAGTCCACCACGTTGACGAGCGGCTTCCAACGGGAAGCTCATCATGATGTCGACAGCAGTGAACGTTTCGCCCGCGAACCATGGGCGTGTCGCCAGCTCGGCGTCCATCCAGGCGAGATGTCCGGCGAAAGATCTCCTCAAATCCGCCGCTGCAGACTGTCCTGCTTCGCCCATTCGCCGCAACACCAATAGCGCGAAAAGCGGGGGCATGAGAGAGCCTTCCGCATAGTGCATGAAATGCTGATACCGACGACTACTTTCCGAATCGGTGGGTCGCCCAATCTTCATATCAGATTGATTCAACAGATGCTCGAAAATCAGTCCAGACTCTGCGATTGTCAAACTACCGTCCTGAATCACCGGTAGCTTTCCAAGCGGATGGATGTCACGCACAGCGTCGGGAGCGAGACCTGAAATCGGGTCACGCGCATAGCGAACCACGCGATACGGCAGTCGCAATTCCTCCAGGAGCCACAGGATGCGTTGCGAACGCGAGTTCTCGAGGTGATGCACAGTGATGTTCATAGTACTGTTCGATGTAGAGGTTGATAGCCCGTCTCGACGGATTTTCCATTCCGGTTGCGTCCGGATTCATATGCCTCAGTCTATCGGCGAGAGCAAATATGAGAAGCGGCTCTAGCGCGAATTGAATGTTCTTGAAACGAGAATGGAGTCAGGGCGGTGGAGCGTCGCCTGAATGGCTCGAACCGCATCCGCGATAAGCATTTCGGGCCGTAGATCGCATCGATGGTGAGCAGATAACGGATGATCGGTCGAATGCCTTGGCTTCACTTACGCGAGAAATCATTGCGTCGCGAGGTGCGGTTTCGGATTTTGCTCTTACGGCCTTCAAACAGGCGGGCTTCAACGACTAGAATGGCCTTGATGTCGTGCAGGGCGTCAGCCTTGCGACGCTATGTAGCTTTGCGAACAACCTCGCAGAGAGACGGAGTTGAACCCGCAGATGAACAGTTACCGGTGGGAACCCAAGAGATCCTGATTTCGCGTTGCTCGATGGGGCACGGCCTACTGACGAGCCCTCGCGACAGCTCCCGGGGTCACACCAAAGATTGACTTGAAGTGACGCCCGAAATGGCTCTGGTCAGCAAAGCCAGTCTCCGCGGCTACATCGGCAATATCGCTACCTGCGAGCAGGCGCGATTTCCCCTTTGTGACGCGAAGCACCAACTGATATCTGTGCGGCGTCAAACCATAGGCTGACGCGAAGCGACGACATACGTCCGATGCCGACATCGAAGACACGCGTGACAGGTCGTCAAGCGATACGTTTCGATTCCAGAACTCGTGCATGAATTCGTACGCACGGTGAAGACCTGGGTCTGTATGGCCAGGCGACGTCAATGGAGCTTTCGAGCGAGGTGTAGCGCGATACTTACTCAGCAGTGACTCACAGAAGAGGGTCCACTCTCCCGACCACACATCGACCGTCTCCGGTGACACGATTATCTGGTCCACGAACGCCTGTGTCATTCGCACCTGTTGCGCGTCGTCCGGCAAGTCTCGCGTAAGTTGATGAATGTCCACGTCGAAGGCTTCACACTGCTGCCGCCACGCTTCGTCTGGAACATAGAGCATCACGTATTCGCACATTTCACCGACTGCCTTCCCGGCATGCGGACTGTCCGGAGGCATGCAGTAGACCTGGTTCTCTGCGAAGACGCGTTGGCTTCCCTTTTTAGCCGAGATATCTTTCGCTCCCGCGACAACGGCTCCTATCAACCAGGTGTCGTGCGCGTGGACCGCGAACCGATGGTCTTCAAATCTCGCATGCAATGCTTCAATCGCCCCGATTCTATCGACACGTCCATATTGCGCGAATTCGGTCGCACTTCGCCGTTTGTTGCCTGCCATTGTCGAGCGCATTCGAGGAATCGGAGCCTAAGAAAAAGCGGTGGCGTTGCCACTGGATTGCCACTACACGGCTTCGGCGAAGCCGCAAGCAACTTGCAATTGCAACGCAAGGACGTTCTATAGACGCGGCGGCCGTTTCTATAGACTGCGCCCACGCCCGAGGTAGATGAACGACATACATACCTCGCAACAGCGACAACCATGGAGCCACACTGTGCCAGCTTTCAAGCAAGACAATAAGTGGAACATCGTCGATTACCGCCCCGAATTCAAGGATGGGGTCATCGACCTGATTCTGACCATACAAAACATCGAAGCGGGTCTCGACATATCGATCGAGCAGCAACCCGACCTTCTCGCTATCGAATCAAATTACCTGAAGACTGGCGGCGGATTTTGGGTCGCAGTCGACGAGTCGGCCGACGTTATTGGCTCCATTGGGCTTCAACGCGAGACTGAGGCCGTCGCTGTCCTTAAGAAATTCTTTGTCAAGGATGGCTATCGCGGGGCCGGCGTCGCGGCCGGCTTATTTGACAAGCTGCTCGCATTCGCAGACCAGAAAGGCGTGAAGACCATCATCCTGGATACGCCATCCGTTGCTAGCCGGTCACACGCGTTCTATCGCAAGAAGGGCTTCCGCCAGATAGATAAGTCCGAAGCACCTATCGTGTATGACTACCCTGACCGCGACTCCCTATTGTTCTGTCTGGACCTCTAAAGCAAAACAGGAGGCGACGAACCTATCGCCGCCTGTATTTTTGGTTGCCCGACGAACCCGGTTTCAAATCGTCGAGCGATGCTCCCATCGCTGTTAAGCGCCTCAGCGCGTTCGTGGTGGACAGAAATCCGACAGCCGGAATCGCACGGAAATGGGCGCGATTCAGCGAGTATCGACGCAGTTGCAGAGTGACTCGCACCGAACGCATATATGCAATTTCGGAGACAAGCGCGCCAAATGTTGCAGACGACTTGCATGATGCCCGCACCCGCCACAGCGAGAGCCGGCAGACCCAATTTTCCTGATATGAGTGCGGGCGAAATCACGACGCGGCAAACGGCAAACGGCAAACACCGTCGACGCGAATTCATCCAAAAAAGATGAAGCCAGCTTCACGCCGTTTTGTTTCGTGAGTCTGGGGATACTCCATCGGCCCTTGCTCGAAAGCGTCAGGAACCGATGGCTTTTTGCATTGACGTCTGACACGCGCGTCCAAAGATTCGGACGGCAACCCCGCTGCAAGCTAAATCTGCGCCGAACCGCCGTCGACAAACAGTTCGCTTCCGTTGACGAAACTGCTTTCATCGGAGGCGAGGAATAGTGCAGCACTGGCGGTCTCGTCAGGATCACCCAGACGCCCGAGCGGTGTGGTCGCTTGTACCGCGCTCACCATCCCATCGTGCACGTCATTCGACGGTGCCAGGTTATGCCAACCCGGCGTCGACGTCGACCCAGGCGCCAGTACGTTCACGCGAATCTTGCGCGGCGCAAGGTCCAGAATCCAGCCGCGTGCGAAGTTACGGATGGCCGCCTTGCTTGCGCTGTAGACGCTAAATGCGGGGATGCCGGTGACGGCTGCCGTCGAGCCCGTGAGCACGATCGATGCGCCATCCTTGAGCAGCGGCAGGGCCTTCTGTACGGTGAAGAGCGTCCCTTTTACGTTAATCGCGAACGTCTTGTCGAAATGCTCTTCGGTGATATTGCCGAGCGCGGCAAACTCGCCACCGCCAGCGTTCGCAACCAGGACATCGATGACACCCGCTTCTTCGCGGATAGTGGCATAGAGGCGGTCGAGGTCTGCGAGATTCGATATGTCCCCCTGGACGCCTCGCGCGTTACCGCCGACCTCAGCCACTGCCGTGTCCAGTTCTTCCTGACGACGGCCAGTCATGAAAACACGCGCGCCCTCCGCGGCGAAGCGCTTTGCGATCGCGAGACCGATACCGCTGTTCGCGCCAGTGACCAGTACAACCTTCCCTGTAAGCCTACCCATCTCGACACTCCAATTACGTTTCGTGGTCGCATTATGGAACGGCACATTCTGATAAGATAGTACCTACCTAAAGGTAAGTATGAGGTGTTTGGATGGAACTGCGTTCGGACAGCTGCGGGTTAGAGGTCGCGTTGACGGTTATCGGCGGAAAGTGGAAACCGCTCGTTTTGTTTCACCTGAACCATGGCCCCCGTCGATTTGGCGAACTGAAGCGGCTCGTGACGGGCATCAGCGAGAAAGTCCTGATTCAGCAGTTACGCGAGCTTGCGGACGACGGCGTGATCACTCGCCGCGACTACCAGACGGTTCCGCCCAAGGTGGATTACGAAATGACCCCATTTGGTCATTCTTTGGCGCGAGCGTTGAAGCCGCTTTGCGCATGGGGCGATGAAAACCGGTTGCGGATTGCCGAGTTGCAAAAGGAAGCGCCGTCGGCAGTCGTCTGACATAGGGTGACAGGCACGCTGGGGCGGTGGGCGACCCAACACGAACGCCGACCAGCCCGCAGGCGGCGCAGCCGCAAACTCACCGCTCCACGATCCGCGTCAGATTCGCCCGCACCTTCTGCAGCAGCGCGATCAGCTGCTTCGTCTCCTCGTCGCTCAGTCCGTCCAACCCTTCGGCGGCGACGTGGTCGCCAACCTTCTTCGCGGCATCCAGCGACCGCTCGGCCTTCTCCGTCAAACGGATCTGCTTCTCGCGCCTGTCGCGCGGATTGCCGATTCGCTCGATCCAGCCGCCCTCTTCCATCCGGTCCAGCAAGCGGCCCGCCGAAATCGGCGCGACTTCGAGCAGATCCGCGAGCCGCGCCTGGTTGATGTCGCCGTAGAACGACAGATACGCGAGCGCACGACATTGCGCGCGCGTGAGATCGACCGACAGCCGCGCAAGATCGTCGAACCGCTTGCCGACCAGCCTGCCGACGTCCGAAATAAGAAAGCCGAAGCGCTCGTCAAAATGGGTTTTCATCGCACGATTATATGAAGAGGACGCCCGTCATCGGGCCGCAAGGCGCAGCGTAAACCAGTCGGCAAATTCAGCGTATCCCTGAAAGGCGACCGGCTATACAATAAGCATGCTTATTATTTTTCAAGACTTCGCGTCATGGCCTCCGATTTGCCGTTAGCCAAGCCCGCCGCCGTCGAGCTGAACCGTCCGATGATCACGATCGCGATCATGCTCGCGACGCTGATGCAGACGCTCGACAGCACCATCGCGAACGTCGCGCTGCCGCACATGCAGGGCAGCCTGTCAGCGTCGCAGGATGAGATCACGTGGGTGCTGACGTCGTACATCGTGGCCGCCGCGATCGCCACGCCGCTCACGGGCTGGCTGTCCGACCGCCTGAGCGTCAAGCGCCTGCTGATGTTCGCGATCGGCGGCTTCACGCTCGCGTCGGCGCTGTGCGGGCTGTCCGAGACGCTCACGCAGATCGTCGCGTCACGGCTATTGCAGGGCATCTTCGGCGCGTCGCTCGTGCCGCTGTCTCAGTCGATCCTGCTCGACATCAATCCGCGCGAAAAACAGGGTCAGGCGATGGCCGTATGGGGCATGGGCGTGATGGTCGGCCCGATCCTCGGCCCGACGCTCGGCGGCTGGCTCACTGACAGCTACAACTGGCGCTGGGTGTTCTTCATCAACGTGCCGATTGGCGCGTTCGCGTTGTTCGGCGTGCTGACCTTCCTGCCGACGCGCGAGCCGAAGCACGACGCGAAGTTCGACGCGTTCGGCTTCGCGACGCTCGGTCTCGCCATCGGCGCCTTGCAGGCGATGCTCGACCGCGGCGAACAGCTCGACTGGTTCGGCTCGCATGAAATCGTGATCGAGGCGCTGATCGCGTCGATCAGCTTCGCGTTTTTCATCGCGCATACGGCGACGGTCGGCAAGACGTCGTTCTTCAAGTACGAACTGCTGAAGGACCGCAACTTCGCGACGGGCACGTTCTTTATCTTCATCATCGGCGCGGTGATGTACGCGACGCGCGCCTTGCTGCCGCCGATGCTGCAGAACCTGATGAACTATCCCGTCGCGACGACGGGCCTCGTCACGGCGCCGAGCGGCGCGGGCACGATGATCGCGATGCTGTTCGCGGGACGGCTGCTCAAGCACGTCGATGCGCGCCTGATGCTGCTCGCCGGCTTTATCGTGTCGGCGTTCGCGCTGTGGCAGATGATGCAGTACACGATCGTGCTGTCGGCCTCGGACATCGTTTGGCCGGGCGTGATCCAGGGCTTCGGGCTCGGTCTCGTGTTCGTGCCGCTGAGCGCGCTGACGTTCTCGACGCTCGCACCCGCGCTGCGCGCCGACGGCACGGCCACGTACAGCCTGATGCGCAACATCGGCAGCAGTATCGGCATTTCGATCGTGCAGACGCTGCTCACGCGCAACACGCAGGTCTCGCACTCGGATCTCGCCG
Organism: Paraburkholderia bengalensis; assembly: GCF_037126505.1. NCBI lineage: Bacteria > Pseudomonadati > Pseudomonadota > Betaproteobacteria > Burkholderiales > Burkholderiaceae > Paraburkholderia > Paraburkholderia bengalensis. The sequence goes on along the minus strand of NZ_JACFYJ010000066.1, from coordinate 17,687 downwards.
CGAACGTGACGGCGTTCAATCCGATGGTTCAGCCGATGCTCGCCGCCGGTTCGCGGATGAACATGGCCGTGCTCGATCTGTCGATTACGCAGCAGGCCGCGATGATTGCGTATCTGAACGACTTCAAGCTGATGTTCGTCGCGACCCTGGCCGTGATACCGCTCGTGCTGCTGATTCGCCCGTCACGCAAAGCGCCCGACGAATCGGTCGCGCACGCGGCGATGGACTAGCCCGCCAACGCATTCAGCCTTCGATGCGCCCGCGCGTCACGCCCAGCAGCGTCTCCATCGCGTGGCGCGCGCGGGGCGCGTCGCGATCGCGAATCGCCTCGAACACGGCCGTGTGCTCGCCAAGCGACGCGTTGAACACATCCGCGCGTCTTGCGTTCAGCCGCAACTGCGCTTCCAGCGTCCGCTCGATCAACGTGCCGAGCGGAATCAGCAACTCATTGCTGCAGGCGCTCAGCACGCTGAGGTGAAACTGCAGATCGGCGCGCACCCATTCGTCGACATTGCGGGCCGCTACCATCGCGGCATGCGCGGCGTCGAGCGCGGCGAACGTCGCGTCGCCATGCGAAGCGGCCGCGAGCGCGGCGGCGTAGGGCTCGATCATCTCGCGCATTTCCTGCAGCTTCAGCGCGAAATCCATCGCGGGCGCGACCCGCGAATACCAGTCGAGCAGATCGGCGTCCAGCAGATTCCACGCGGGCTTCGGACGCACGCGCGTGCCCACGCGCGGCCGCGATTCAATCAGCCCTTTCGACGTCAGCGTGCGCAGCGCCTCACGCAGCACGGTGCGGCTGACACCAAAGGTCTCCATCAACTCCGCTTCGCGCGGCAGAACGGATTCGGGCGCGTAATCGCCGCGCAGGATGGCGGTGCCTAGCAGATACGCGACGCGGCCGTGCAGATCTCGCTGAATGTCGATTCTCCTGATGCGTTTGGAACTGGCGATTATCGGCGATCACGTCCTCGAACCCTAATGTCGCCGGCATGAAACCTTCGCTCGAATAATACTATTAATAGTATTTATAGGCGGTTTTGTTGTAGGATGTGGCTCCTCAACGGTGCACCGCCCGCGTCCCGATATCGGGACGAACGCCTCGGCGCGGTGCTCATACCGCAATCGGCTTTTTGCACGCAAAGGAGACGTCCCATGAAGATCACCAAAATCGAGACATTCATCGTTCCGCCGCGCTGGTGTTTCGTGAAGATCGAGACCGACGAAGGCATCGTCGGCTGGGGCGAGCCGGTTGTCGAAGGCCGCGCGCACACGGTCGCCGCCGCCGTCGACGAACTGTCCGACTATCTGCTCGGCAAAGACCCGCGCAACATCGAAGACCACTGGCAGGTCATGTACCGCGCGGGTTTCTATCGCGGCGGCCCGATTTCGATGAGCGCGATTGCGGGCGTCGATCAGGCGCTGTGGGACATCAAGGGCAAATTCCACGGCGTGCCCGTGCACACGCTGCTCGGCGGTCAGGTGCGCGACCGTATCAAGGTCTATTCGTGGATCGGCGGCGACCGTCCGAGCGACGTCGCGAACAATGCGCGCGCGGTGGTCGAGCGCGGGTTCAAGGCGGTGAAGATGAACGGTTCGGAAGAACTGCAGATCATCGACACCTTCGACAAGGTGCAAGGCGTCATCAACAACGTCGCGGCCGTGCGTGAAGCGGTCGGCCCGAACGTCGGCATCGGCGTGGACTTCCACGGCCGCGTGCACAAGCCGATGGCGAAGGTGCTAGCGAAGGAACTCGATCCGTTCAAGCTGATGTTCATCGAAGAGCCCGTGCTGTCGGAAAACGTCGAAGCGCTGCGCGACATCGTCAACCAGACGAGCACGCCTATTGCGCTCGGCGAGCGTCTGTACTCGCGCTGGGACTTCAAGCACATTCTCGCGGGCGGCTACGTCGACATCATCCAGCCGGATGCGTCGCACGCGGGCGGCATCACGGAGTGCCGCAAGATCGCGTCGATGGCGGAAGCCTACGACGTCGCGCTCGCGCTGCACTGCCCGCTCGGCCCGATCGCGCTCGCCACGTGTCTGCAGATCGACGCCGTCAGCTACAACGCGTTCATCCAGGAACAGAGCCTCGGCATCCACTACAACCAGGGCAACGACCTGCTCGACTACATCAGGAATCCGGAGGTCTTCAAGTACGAAGACGGTTTCGTGTCGATTCCGCAACGTCCGGGTCTCGGCATCGACGTGAACGAAGACAAGGTGCGCGAGATGGCGAAGATCGGCCACCGCTGGCGCAACCCGGTCTGGCGTCACGCGGACGGCAGCGTCGCCGAGTGGTAAGCCGCAGCCTGCGTTAGCGCGATTGAGACACAAGCGCCGCCTGCGGGCGGCGCTTGTCATTGGATGATCCGCTGGCGCTCCGTGGTTTCGGCAACGACGTTACGTCAGCGGCGCGTATCGGCCACGCGGCACGTTGTCGAGAAGCGCCGCAAGCCGGCCAAGCCGACGATAGCGCGCCACGCACCCGGCCGTATGCGGCACTTTGTTGCGTGCTCGCCGAGCGCGTCGCCACAGAGCCTCGCGCGTCTAGCCGAGCGCCGCATACCCCGGCACGCTATGCGACAGGACGGCCGCGGCAGCGAAGATACCGAGCATCGCGAGTGCCTCGAGATACAGCAGGTTCGCGAACGTGTGCGCATCCATCGTCGATGCCGTGCGGCGCAATCTGGGAAGCGCCGCGAAACGGTTCAGCCCCCCAAGCACGAGCGCGAGTGCGACAAGCGCAAGCTTGAGCAGCAGCACATGCCCCCAGGTGCTCGTTTCGATCGTCGCGAATGAATTGCCCGAGCCTCGCGCCGCGTTGAACACGCCCGTGAGCATGACGAGCGCGACGGCAACGAGCGATACGTTTGACAACTGCGTCGCCGTGCGGATCAGCACGCCGCGCGCGACGGACGCACCCAGCGCGGGCAGCACCGACAACCCGCCCGCGAGCACGAGCCCGCCCCAGACGGCCGTCGTGAGCACGTGCAGCGTATGCATGCCGATGGCCGCCGATGCCACGCCCGCGTCGGCCGCGTGCCCGAGCGACGCCTTGCCGCCCGCAATCGCGATCACGGCGAGCCACAGCAGCGCGTTGCGCAATACATTGGTCTGTCCTGCGAACGAAACGATCAGCAACATCAGCGCGCCCGCGAAAGCGATGCTCCAGCCAAAGCCGACGTGCGTCTGCGACAACATCGTCGGCACGACGCCGAATGCTGCGGGCAAACGCACGCCCGCCATTTCGGCCGCCTGATAAAGCAGCCAGCCCAGATCGGCCACCACCAGCACGAGCGCGGAAACCTGCATCGACCGCTGCGCGCGCAACCACGCGGGACGCGCGGGCGCGATGCTCGACTGGGCGTCGTTGGCGAGCCACGCGCCGAGCAGCGCCGCGCCGACGGCAAACGCAAACGCAACGTTCATGAGCGCGGCCATCGAGACCTGCCCGATCCACAATCCGTCGATGCTCATTTGACGGTAAAGGCGTAGCTGCCTTTCGTCCGATGTCCATCTTCGGCGACGGCCGCCCATTGCACGGTGTAGCGCCCCGGCGCGAGCGTCGACAGCGCGAGATGCATGGTGTTGTGGTCCGCGGCATCGACGGTGGAAGCCGTGGACGCGGCCTGCTTGCCATCGGCACCGACGAGCGCGATCTTGCTGAACGCCGGTTCGAGCGGCTCGCTGAACCGGATCGTCACGCTGGCAGGCGCGGCGACTTCGGCGTTGGGCGCGGGCTCGCGCAAGGTGGGATTGGCATGGGCCAAGGCGTTCGACGCGACGGCGAGCGACACGCCAGATGCCGCGAGCCAGCGAAGCGGCAAACGGGAAAGCAGGGAGAAAGTCATAGGCTGGCTGAAAGTGAAACGATCAAACGTACAGGGACGGTCGGGATAGTACGCTTCGATATGCCTGCGCCCGCTCAGTTCAATCACTGAGTTCAATGGCTCGGTTCAACGACCGCAAAGCATGGGGTCGGGCATGGCGGGTGCGAAGCCCTACACGAACCGGCTCAAAACAGGAACAGGGGCGATGCAACGAAGCGACAGTCGACGTCCGCGCAAAATGCGCAATCTTAAAATAGTTGGAAGCGCTATCGCCAGGCCGACCCTCGGTTGCAGCCCTGAGCCGTTGCCGGCAAGATGACCGACGATTGCGTCAACTTGTCGCATCTGCGGTGTCGCCGAGGCGCGTCAGGAGGGATTTTCGTCGCGTGTGGCAAATAGTCACCATTAGCCAGCGATGATAGAATGCTGCGTCGCCGCGCAGCGTCTGCAGCTTTATCGCGCTGCACACACCGATCCGTTCGAAGTTCGGCCAGTCCCCGATAATGATGGAGTCACGCGTGTCTTCAAGACGCATTTTCCGCCCGTTGCTCGCCCTGGTGTTGATCGGGTGCGCAGGCGTATTGAGCGCTGCGAAAGCGCAAACCCAGCCCCAGGCTCCGGACACGATGGAAGCGCGCGTGCAAGGCTGCACGGCGTGCCACGGATCGAAAGGCCAGGGCACCGACAACGACTACTTTCCGCGTCTCGCGGGCAAGCCGGCCGAGTATCTCTTCAACCAGTTGAAGAACTTCCGTGAAGGCCGCCGCCGTTATCCGCCGATGAACTACCTCGTCACGTATCTCTCGGACGACTACCTTCACGACATCGCGACTTACTTCTCGCAGCAGCGTCCGCCGTATCCGACGCCGTCGAAGCCCACGGTGTCCGACGCAACGCTCGCGCGCGGCAAGGAAATCGTGCTGAACGGCGACGCGTCGCGGCAGATCCCTGCTTGCGCGGCATGCCACGGCAAGCTGCTGACGGGCATGGAGCCGGCCATCCCCGGTCTGGTCGGCCTGCATATGGACTACATCAGCGCGCAGCTGGGCGCGTGGCGTTCGGGTTCGCGCCATGCCATCGAGCCTGACTGCATGCACACGATCGCCACGCGTCTGACGGACGCCGACGTGAACGCAGTCGCCGCGTGGCTCTCCACGCAGCAAGCGCCGCAGAACCCTGTGCCGGCGCCCGCCAAATCGTTGAAGACTCCGCTTGCCTGCGGCAGCGAACCGCAATAAGGCACCGGGAGAGACAAACAATGAAACGCAAGTCTTTGTTCGCGCTTTCGGCTGTCGTCCTGGTTGCGGCCGCCGCGCTCGTTCCCGTCCTGTGGTCGGGCAGCGACTACCTGCACAACGGCACGGCCGTCGCCGCCACGCCAGCCGATCAGGCGGATCTGATCAAGAAGGGCGAATACCTAGCCCGCGCCGGCGACTGTATCGCCTGCCATACGGTGCGCGGCGGCAAGGAATTCGCCGGCGGCCTGCCCATGCTGACGCCGTTCGGCACGATGTTCACGCCGAACATCACGCCTGACGACCAGTACGGCATCGGCAAGTGGACGCAGGACGACTTCTATCGCGCGATGCACACGGGCCGCTCGAAAGACGGCAGCCTGCTCTATCCGGGCTTCCCGTTCACGAGCTACACGAAGGTCACGCGCGCCGACGCCGATGCGATCTATGCCTACCTGCGCTCGATTCCGCCCGTCTCCGTACCGAGCCGTCCGCACGAGCTGAAGTTCCCGTTCAACAACCGCAATCTGCTGATCGGCTGGCGTACGCTGTTCTTCCGTGAAGGCGAGTACAAACCCGATCCCACCAAATCGGTAGAATGGAACCGTGGCGCGTATCTGATCGAAGGCCTCGGCCACTGCGGCATGTGCCACACGTCGATCAACGCGATGGGCGGCCCGGTCAACTCGGCGGCATTCGCGGGCGGTCTGATTCCGCTGCAGAACTGGTATGCGCCTTCGTTGACGTCGAACAAGGAAGCCGGCCTCGGCGACTGGGACATCAAGGACATCTCCGATCTGTTGAAGACGGGCGTGTCGCAGCGCGGCGCGGTGTTCGGTCCGATGGCCGAAGTGGTTCACAACAGCCTGCAGTACATGACGGACGAAGACATCCACGCGATGTCCACGTACCTGAAGACGATTCCGCAAAAGGACGAGGCGCCCGAACATCTGCAACTGGAAACGTCGCAACAGTTCGGCAGCGAACTCTTGAAGCAAGGTCAGAAGATCTACGCTGACAACTGCGCGAAGTGCCATGAGGCAAACGGTCTGGGCCGGCCGCCGGCGTATCCGCCGCTGGCGAACAACCCGTCGATCCAGATGCCGTCGGCCGTCAACCCGATTCGCATGGTGCTGAACGGCGGCTATCCGCCGAGCACGGGCGGCAATCCGAAGCCGTTTGGCATGCCGCCGTTCGCGCAGGCGCTGTCGAATCAGGAAGTGGCCGCCGTCGTGACGTACATCCGTCAGTCGTGGGGCAACCACGGTTCGGCTGTATCGCCGCAACAAGTGTCCGATCTGCGTTCGGCGCCGCTCGACTGAGCGTCGTCTGGTCGTTAGGGGCGCGGCCTGCGGTTATCGCGGCCGCGCCCTTCGCTTTTTGCAGAACCGTAGTCGCAAAGTCTCATCGCCGGCGTATCGGACAGTCGACATATCGGACCGTGAGTCCCGTGTCGCATGTCGGATGATGTGGGCATCATGTAGGAGAGAGTAGCGTGCATGTCGGAGAGCGTCTGAACAGCATCACTCACCTCGTCGGCGCCGTACTGTCGGTGGCGGGGCTGGCGACGCTCGTGACGATGGGCGCGCTCGACGGCGATGCGTACAAGGTGGTGAGCTTCAGCGTCTACGGCGCCATGCTCTGTGCGCTGTACGGCATCTCGACGCTGTACCACAGCGTGAGTGGTCCGCGTCTGAAGGCGATCTTGCAGAAGTGCGATCACTCCGCGATTTATCTGCTGATCGCGGGCAGCTACACGCCGTTCACGCTGGTCACGCTGCGTGGTCCGTGGGGTTGGTCGCTGTTCGGCGTGAGCTGGGGTCTGGCCGCGCTCGGTATCATGCAGGAACTGACGCTCGGGCGACGCACCCGCAGCGTATCGATGGTGCTTTATGTGCTGATGGGATGGCTCGCGCTCGTTGCCGTCCGCCCGCTGGTCACTGCGTTGCCGGCCGCGGGCACGGCCTGGCTGCTCGCAGGCGGGCTCATCTATAGCGCGGGCATCTATTTCTTCATCAACGACGAGCGCATCCGGCACGGACACGGCATCTGGCACCTGTTCGTACTCGCCGGCAGTCTGTGTCAGTTCGTCAGCGTCGCGCGTTATGTCGCATGAGGCGCGCGGCGGCGGATGCAACTTAATGCCAGTCGACGTGTCTGCATAGCGCGTCGAGCAATTCGGCACGCACTGCGCGTGCCGCCGATTTCTCCGCGAACGGTGACTGTCGGGCGAGCGATTATGCGAATCGCCCGCGAACGCGCCTGATGGCTGCGTTCAATCCGTTCGCACAATTGCATTGCAAAGAGTTTTTATGTCTTTTGATTCCCTCGGCTTGTCCGAACAGCTGGTCCGCGCAGTCAACGAACTCGGCTACACATCGCCGACACCGATCCAGCAGCAAGCCATTCCCGCCGTGCTCAACGGCGGCGACCTGCTGGCGGGCGCCCAGACGGGCACCGGCAAAACGGCGGGCTTCACGCTGCCCATCCTGCAACGCCTGCTGACGATGCCGCCCGCACCGGGCGGCAAGCGCGTCGTTCGCGCGCTGATCCTCACGCCCACGCGCGAACTCGCCGCGCAGGTCGAAGAAAGCGTGCGCGCGTACGGCAAGTATCTGAAGCTGAAGTCCACGGTGATGTTCGGCGGTGTCGGCATCAATCCGCAGATCGACGCACTGCGGCGCGGCGTCGATATCGTCGTCGCCACGCCTGGGCGTCTGCTCGATCACATGCAGCAGAAGACCATCGACCTGTCGCATCTGGAAATTCTCGTGCTCGACGAGGCCGACCGCATGCTCGACATGGGCTTCATTCACGACATCAAGCGCGTGCTCGCGAAGCTGCCGCCGAAGCGCCAGAACCTGCTGTTCTCGGCCACTTTCTCCGACGAGATCAAGTCGCTCGCCGACAGCCTGCTCGACTCGCCCGCGCTGATCGAAGTCGCGCGTCGCAACACGACGGCGGAGACAGTCGCGCAGAAGATTCACCCTGTCGACCGCGATCGCAAGCGCGAGTTGCTCACGCATCTGATCAAGCGTCACAACTGGTTCCAGGTGCTCGTGTTCACGCGCACGAAGCACGGTGCGAACCGTCTCGCCGAACAGCTGACGAAGGACGGCATCAGCGCGCTCGCCATTCACGGCAACAAGAGCCAGTCGGCACGCACGCGCGCACTGTCGGAGTTCAAGGACGGCACGCTGCAGGTGCTGGTGGCGACCGACATCGCCGCGCGCGGCATCGATATCGACCAGTTGCCCCACGTCGTCAACTTCGATCTGCCCAACGTGCCGGAAGACTACGTGCACCGCATTGGCCGCACGGGCCGCGCGGGCGCGACGGGCGAGGCAATTTCACTGGTGTGCGTCGACGAGCTGCAACTGCTGAAGGACATCGAGAAGCTCATCAAGCGCGCCGTGCCCCAAGAGGTGATCGCAGGTTTCGAGCCGGACCCGAATGCGAAGCCCGAGCCGATCCAGCGTCGCGGGCAAGGCGGCGGCGGACGTCAGCCGCGCCAGGGGCACACTGCCGGACAAGGCCAGCGTCAAGGCCGCGAGCAACCAAAGCGCGAAGGTTCCGCCAACGCGAATCAAGGCGCAGCGCGCGGCCCGCGCACGTCAGGTGACAAGCCGAAGCAGCACGCCAAGCCGCAAGCGCCCAAGCCCGCGCATGCGCGCAACGACAACCCGCGTCATCAGGACAAGCCGCGTGCCGCCGCGCACGACGGCGCTTCGCACACGCCGCATGCGCAGCGCAAGCCGCGCAACGGCAATCCGGGTGCACTACTCGGTGGCGGCCAGCCGCGCCGGGACGCATCGCGCGGTGGTCAACGCGGCAACTGACGCGTAATCCACAGTGCACTGAAATGGGATGCCCGCGCTCCTGAACGGGCATCTACCGTTACCTGCCAGCCGCCGCGCCGCCGGCGGCTTTCTTCAGCCACTCGACCTGCTGCGCCCAGCGCTCGAGCACCGCGTCCTTCCCCGCTCCCAGTTCGAACGTGATCCCCGATGTCAGCCGTGCATAGGGCACACGCTGCGATTCTCCGGATTCGATCGCCCCTGCGAAACAGGCGAGTTCCGCCTCGTCGGCGTTCACGCGCGTGAGCGCGAGTTGTACCTGATAGAAAGCCTCATCGAATACGAACGTCAGCGCCGCCCGGCCGTTGCGCGCAATCGCCTGCGTCGCGCGCGATTGCGGCCATAACGCGATGCACAGCGTGCGCGAGTCAGGCGCATACAGTTCCCCGATGCCGAGCAGCGACGTGCGCAGATGCGTGCCGCTTGCATCCGTCGTCAACAGCGAGGCCGTGAAGCCGACTTTCGATGCAAGCGCTGCGCCGTCGAACAGTGCGCGCAATTCGATGGGCCACTCGTCGAACACCTGTTGATCGAGTGCGCGCTGCGAGCCCGTTGACGATGTCATGTGCGTGTCCTCCATTGTCGTTCGCGCGGGCCCCCTCATGCCGCGCGCGCAATGCAGATGGCCCGCGCGCAGCGGGCCATCCGTCTTTCAGCGATCTGCCGCGTTCAGCGGAAGAACACGTGCTGCGTGATCTTCGCGAGCGGGTAATGGACGCCGGGCTGGATCTTCGCCGGCAGATCGAGCGGCTTGAGCAGCATCTTCACACACATGTCGGCGGACAGGTTGTGACGCACGAGCCGGTTCACGCGCGAGGCCTTGTCGCGGTTGTAGGCGGGATCATTGACGCGCTCCGGATAGCGGATCGCGAACACGTGACGCAGCGCGATCTCCGAATCTTCGTTCTTGATTTCCATCACGCGACGCATCAGCGCGCCGAGCACGGCGAGACGTCCGTTGCCTTCGATCTTGTTGTACTTCTTGAAGTACTTGAAAAAGTGCTTGTAATGACGGACTTCGTCCGTTCGGATGTTGTCGGTGATTTGCTTCAGCACGGGCTCGTCCGAACATTCGCCGATCGCGCGATACAGCGTGGCCGTGCCCGTCTCCACGACGCAGCGCGCGACCATCTCCAGCGCCCGCGTCTTCTCGAAGTCTTCGACATTGCAGGTCTTCGAATACTCTTCGAAGAAGTTGCTGAACGCCGTGTCCCAATCGAATTCCGGCCACACGTGCGCGATATACGCCTTTAGCGCGCGGCCATGCTGCATCTCTTCGGGCTCCCATTCATGGTTGAGCCAGGCGGACACCTCGGGATCGCCATTGAAGAACTTGCTGAGATTGCTCGTGTAGAGGTCGGTGCCGCTCTCGATGAACGACGCCGCGCACAGCAGCAGCAACAGGTCTTCGTTGGCGACCGCGCGTTGACGGTCGATGCGGGTGAGATCGATATCCTCGATGCGCCAGGGCATCACGTGGCCAGCCTCGTTGTGCATAAAAGTTCGCTCCGAAAACCGTAGCGCCGCGAGCGCGGGCTGAACCCAATGCCGTCCGGGTCGACCGCCGCCCATGACATCTACAGTGGCTTGCAACACTGAATTTTTAACTTCATCTTAGCCGCTGCTTTGCAACTTCGCAGATGACTCAGCACAGACCGTGCCGAAACGGCGCAGTTCCGCGCCAACGGTAGAATCACCGTGCGAATGCGCAAGCCGGCGCAAAGCCGGCCGATTCGAGCGCCCGGGCCAGTTCGGGCCGCACGGTCCCGCCTTTCGACAGACGTTCAAACGTGCGAACAATGCCGCCGTCCGCAGCGGCCGACGACGGCGGCGACGAACGTCTTACAATACGGCCAGGCCAACCCTCGACCGCTTCCCGCGCGGCGACCACAACAACACCATGACACGAGACCCCCGCCTCACGCTTAATGCGCGTCAACAGGAACTGCTGGAGTGGGTGCAACGCGACGGCTTCGTCACGGTCGACGACCTCGCCGCGCACTTCGACGTGACGCCGCAGACGATCCGGCGCGACGTCAACTGGCTCGCCGACATGAACTTGCTGCGCCGCTACCACGGCGGCGCCAGTCTGCCGACCAGTTCCGAAAACGTCTCATACAGCGCACGGCAGAGGATGTTCCATGATGAAAAGCGTCGCATTGCGACGCTGGTCGCGACGCACATTCCCGATCAGGCCTCGTTGTTCATCAACCTCGGTACGACAACGGAAGAGGTCGCGCGTGCGCTGAACCGTCATCGCGGGCTGCGTGTGATCACGAACAACCTCAACGTCGCGAGCATGATGAGCGGCTATCCCGACTGCGAGGTGCTGGTGACGGGCGGCATCGTGCGTCCGTGGGACAAGGGCATCGTCGGCGAACTGGCGATCGACTTCATTCGCCAGTTCAAGGTGGATTTCGCGATCATCGGCACGTCGAGCATCGAAACGGACGGCACGCTGCGCGACTTTGACACGCGCGAGGTGCGCGTCGCCGAGGCGATCATGGAGCATTCGCGCACCGTCTTTCTGGCCGCCGATCATTCGAAATTCGGCCGCCCGGCGCTCGTGCGCCAGGGGCATCTGAACCAGATCGACTCCCTCTTCACCGACGCCCCGCCGCCCGCCGACATGACGGAAACGCTGGCCAACTCGGGCACCCAGGTCTATATCGCCGACTGACGCGCGGCATCGGCGCATGGCGGGCGGAAACCCCCGCTTGACGTTTTCCGCCATGCTGCAGCGCACGCAAAACCTCCAGTGAAATCAAGGATCTGGCGTTCTTGCCAGACCGCCGCTCGCGCGCATTGCTGTCAACGGGAAAATTTACTGGGGCCGATTTGGACTTCCGGCTGGCATTGACTACACTCCAGTTCCCCAACGTCCTTAAACGGTTTTCAGACCGGGCGGAATGCGCCGGACACGCGGGGATGAGAGCAAAACTTCAGGCCTGACCCGTGGGGACAACCGCCCGGCGGGTCCTCCGCCAACCGGCAGGGCCGTCGGCTGGCGCCAAGGCAAACCGAGTAGCTTGACACGGAGAGAAACGATGCTGAGTCCGCATGAATTCGCCACGTTGTTGCTCGTCAAAGACGCCCCCAACCAGGTCGACATGGAACGCGAAGAACTCGACGCGCTGCTCGAACGGCAGCTCGTGGAGCTCGAAAAACTCGCGTCGGGCTTGCACCAATGGCGGATCACGGAATCCGGCGACACGGCTCTGCGGGCTATCAAGCGCTTTTCCTGACGGCGAACGATCGAATCTACCCGTTTGCCGGTCGTCTTCCTGCGGCCGTCGGCGTGTTCGCAACGGACACGCCAGTGCACGGGCGCCTGGACGGTCACGCGGCTTCGCCCGCCTGGCCGTCTTTATGTTTCTGGGACTTTCGTGTTCGCCGTCCGCTGAACGGCGCGGCGCTCAGCCGCTTCGGAGCGTCGGGTCGACAGCCGCGCGCCAGCTCAGCGCCTTCACGCGCTGCGCGTTGAAGTACTCGACCCACTGATTGCGCGCCGCCGGATCGCCGCTCGCGCCCAGCGCGGCATAGCGCTGCGCAATCGACGTCTGGAATGCGCAGTAATCCGCCTTCGATAGCCCGCCGCGCCGGTTCGCCACATACGCATCGAACAGCGTCACATAGACAGACTGCGCGTCGCTGCCGTAATCGGCGGGCTGGGCGCCGCACATTGACTGCAGGTCCGCGAACGACGGCGCGCCCAGCGTACCGTTCAGGCTCGGCGTGCTGACGCAGGCCGTGAGCGCCACCGCAATCGACAGCGCTGCCGCGCTCGTCTTCCAGAGTCCACGCATGGGATTCACCTCGTGATGCTGCCTTCCGGCCGGTCGCCGGAAGTTTCGTCTCGCCCCATAAATGATGCCATTCGCCGCCGTCGCGCGTCATCCTGGCGTCGCCATCCGCAACTCGACGGCGAGCGAAAACGCGCGCTCACCGCGCGCGAGTCGAACTTTACTTTTTCGAATATGTTCATTAAAGTTTCGAAAACGAACATTACGATTTCGTATGACTCCGCTTCTCCAACCTGTTTTCTCCGTCAAGGGGCACCCCCGGTGACGCAAGACTCAACATACGACCTGCTCGTCGTCGGCGGCGGGATCAACGGCGCGGGCATCGCGCGCGACGCGGCGGGCCGCGGCCTGTCCGTGCTGCTGTGCGAACAGGACGACCTGGCCGCGCACACGTCGTCGGCCAGCACCAAGCTGATACATGGCGGCCTGCGCTATCTCGAGTACCGCGAGTTCGGACTCGTGCGCAAGGCGCTGCAGGAACGCGAAACACTGCTGCGCGCGGCGCCGCACATCATGTGGCCGCTGCGCTTCGTGATGCCGCACATGCCCGATCTGCGGCCCGCGTGGCTGATCCGCGCGGGGCTCTTTCTCTACGATCACCTCGCGCGCCGCGAACTGCTGCCGGGTTCGCGCGGCATCGACATGCGCAAGCATCCCGCCGGCAAGCCGCTCGTCGATTCGATCACACGCGGCTTCGTCTATTCGGACGGCTGGGTCGACGACGCGCGCCTCGTGGTGTTGAATGCGCTCGACGCGTGCGAGCACGGCGCCGTCATTCTGACGCGCACGAAGCTCATCAGCGCGACGCGCATAAACGGCGAGTGGCACGCGCAGTTGCAACGCGCGGACGGCGCCGCCCTCACCGTGCGCGCCCGGTCGGTCGCGAACGCAGCGGGCCCGTGGGTCGGCGAACTGCTGCGCGGCCCGCTGTCGCGCGGACGCGAAGCGAACTACAGCGTGCGCCTCGTGAAGGGCAGCCACATCGTCACGCGCAAGCTGTTCGAGCACGATCACGCGTACATCTTCCAGAACCCCGACAAGCGCATCATTTTCGCGATCCCGTATGAGCGCGACTTCACGCTGATCGGCACGACCGATCTCGAGTATCAGGGTGATCCGTCGAAAGTCGCGATTGACGCCGCCGAAACGCAGTACCTGTGCGACTCGATCAACCGCTACTTCAAGCATCACATTGCACCGCGCGACGTGGTCTGGACTTACTCCGGAGTGCGTCCGCTGCTGGAGGACGAGAACGCCGACAACCCGTCCGCCGTGACGCGCGACTATCGGCTCGAACTCGACGCGCCCGCAGGCGATGCGCCGTTGCTGTCGGTGTTCGGCGGCAAGATCACGACGTTTCGCAAGCTCGCGGAAGAAGCCGTCGATGAACTCGCGCGCGCGTTGCAGCACGGCAAGCCGGCGTGGACAGCAGGCGCGCCGTTGCCGGGCGGCGATATCGAGCATGCGAATTTCGAGCGCTTCGCGTCGCAGTTCGCGCAGCAGCACGGCTGGCTTCCCGCCGGTCTCGCGCGCCGCTATGCGCGCGCGTATGGCACGCGCGCGTCGCGTGTGATCGGTGCCGCGCGTTCGCTCGACGAACTCGGCCAGCCGTTCGCGCCCGGCCTGTACGAAGCCGAATTGCGCTATCTGCGCGAAACCGAATGGGCGACAACGGCACACGACGTGTTATGGCGGCGCTCGAAGCTCGGCCTGCACGTCGAGCCCGGCACGCTCGAGCGCGTCACGCACGACATCGACGCGTGGTTCACGCGCGCCACGGCGAAGCAGCACGCCTGAGCCGTTTCCGCGCACGCACGCCGACATGCGCCGGCGCGCGCGATTGCCCCGCGCCGCCGCGGCGCATGCAACAATCGGCGACAGCACATTCTTTTCGCCTGAACCGGGCGCGCCGCCGCGCCGGTCCGATAAAAAACGCATGGAGATGAGACGATGCAGGATCAGTACATCCTGGCGCTAGACCAGGGCACCACGAGTTCGCGCGCGATGCTGTTCGATCGCGACGGCAATGTCGTCTCGGTTGCGCAGAAGGAATTTCAGCAGATCTATCCGCATCCGGGCTGGGTCGAGCATGATCCGCAGGAAATCTGGGCGACGCAGGCAGGCGTCGCCGCCGAAGCCGTCACGCACGCCGGATTGAACGGCACGTCGATCGCGGCGATCGGCATCACGAACCAGCGCGAGACGACCATCGTCTGGGACCGCGAAACGGGTCATCCCGTCTACAACGCGATCGTCTGGCAGGACCGGCGCACGGCCGACTTCTGCGACCAGCTGAAAGCGCAAGGCCTCGAAGAAAAGGTTCGCGCCAGGACCGGCTTGCCGATCGACTCATATTTCTCCGCGACCAAGATCCGCTGGATTCTGGATAACGTCGAAGGCGCGCGCGAGAAGGCGAAGCAAGGCAAGCTCGCGTTCGGTACCGTCGATAGCTGGCTCGTGTGGAATTTCACGAAGCACGGGCTGCACATCACCGACGTGACGAACGCGTCGCGCACGATGCTCTTCAACATCCACACGCTGCAGTGGGACGACGAACTGCTCGACGCGCTCGACATTCCGCGCAGCATGCTGCCCGAAGTGCGGCCGTCGTCCGAAGTGTATGGGCCGACCAAAACAACCGTATTCGCGTCGAAGATTCCGCTTGCGGGCATCGCGGGCGATCAGCACGCCGCGCTATTCGGCCAGATGTGCACGCGCTCCGGCATGGTGAAGAACACTTATGGAACCGGCTGCTTTCTCGTGATGAACACGGGCACGAAGCCGATCGAATCGAAGAACAATCTCGTCACGACGATCGCCTGGCAGATCGGCGATCAGGTCAACTATGCGCTCGAAGGCAGCATCTTCATCGCGGGAGCCGTCGTGCAATGGCTGCGCGACGGGCTCGGCATCATTCGCAGCGCGGCGGAGATCGAGACACTCGCGCGCAGCGTCGAGCATTGCGACGGCGTGTATCTGGTGCCCGCCTTCGCGGGCCTCGGCGCGCCGCACTGGAACGCACGGGCGCGCGGCACGCTGTTCGGCGTGACGCGCGGCACGACGTCGGCGCACATCGCGCGCGCGGCGCTCGATTCGATTGCGTATCAATCCGTCGACGTGCTGAAGGCGATGGAAGCCGACTCGGGCATCCACATCGACGAACTGCGCGTGGACGGCGGCGCGTGCGCGAACAATCTGCTGATGCAATTCCAGGCCGACATTCTCGGCGTCGATGCCGTGCGACCCAAAGTCAGCGAGACGACGGCGCTCGGCGCCGCGTATCTCGCGGGTCTGGCGACGGGCTACTGGAAAGACATCGACGCATTGCAAAGCCAATGGAAGCTCGAGCATCGCTTCTCGCCTTCGATGCCCGCGGACCAGGCGTCCGCCTGTCTCGCCGGCTGGCAGCGCGCAGTGCGCGCGGCGAAGGCATGGGCGGACACGCCGTGATCGTGTGATGTGATTCCGTGCACTAACCGCGCCGCGCAACGCCCGACCGGTCTCCCGCGCCGGGCGTCAAAGCACGTATCATGTCGTTTTCAGCCCGCGTTCGAGTGGCTTGCGGGCGCGCCCTTCCTTCGTTTTCCGCATGATCGACCATCTCATTTGCGACTGCGACGGCGTGCTCGTCGACAGCGAAGTCATCGCCGACCGCGTGATGCACGACACGCTTGCGGCCACCTTCCCCACGCTCGATTTCCACGAGATCTGCAAGACCGCGTTTGGTCAGCAGACGTCACGTTTTCTGGAGAGCGTCGAAGCGGCGTTCGACATTCGTCTTCCCGCTGACTTTCTGCAGACCGTCGAGGCCAACGTCGAAGCGGAGCTTGCGTCGTCACTGTCGGCGATCAGCGGCGTGCGCGACGCCTTGCAGCGCGTGCCGTTGCCGGCGGCCGTGGTGTCGAACAGCCGGATGGCGCGCGTCAGTGCATCCGTGCGACGCGCGGGACTCGCCGGGATTTTCGGCACGCGGGTGTTCAGCGCGGAACAGGTGGCGCGTCCGAAGCCTTACCCCGACGTGTATCTGTTTGCCGCACAGCAGTTGAATGTCGAACCCGCGCGGTGCGTGGTCGTGGAAGACAGCGTTGCCGGTTTGAACGCGGCGCGCGCGGCTGGGATGATGACGATTGCGTTTGTCGGCGCGAGTCATATTCCTGATGGCTATGCCGACGTGCTGCGCAATATGGGCATCACGCGGATCATGCAGCATATGGATGAGCTGCCCGCGCTCGTCGAGGCGGGTTTGCGTGGGGCGTTTGGGGATGTGCAGTCTTGATGGTTTTGTGTTTTGTCTGCGACGCCGTGGGGTTTGCATCGCTGGCATCCGCTTTTTGTCTCTGGTTTATTGGCGTTGCCCCTGTGCGGGGCGGCACCTACTTTTCTTTGCAGCGGCAAAGAAAAGTAGGCAAAAGAAAGCGGCGCATACCGAGCCGCTTGACCCGTTACCCACGGGCTCTCAACGCCCCCGTCATTCGCTCATTTCCGCTTCGGCTCGCGTGAGTGGCCAGCGCGCTGAACAGCGCCTCACCCGTTCGTACACCCGTACAGCAAACAGCCGCGCTGATTGGTATAGGCCGTCATGCGGCAAACTCTGTGTCGGCCGTCGCGCCACGCGGGAAACCCTCGGTGCGCGATGGTTTTCGTCCGTGCGCGGCCCTCAACGGCGGGACAACCTACACATAGTTTGCCGCATGTGGACATCGATCCACTGACGCGGTTAGCTCTTTTACGGGTGCGTGAAGCGGGTGAGGCGCATGGAGAGAACGGTGGCAACGAACGTGGATGACTACGTTGCCGCGTGAAGGGTGGGGAGGTTGAGAGCCCGTGGGCGAATGTCAAAGGCTGGCGGTGTGAGCGGCCTTCTTTTGCCTACTTTTCTTTGCCGCGGCAAAGAAAAGTAGGTGCCGCCCCGCACAGGGGCAACGCCAATAAACCAGAGGCAAAGAGCGGATGCCCGCA